>JAQXGO010000057.1 GCA_029006755.1 Clostridia bacterium
AAGGCCTTATGACAACTGTTCATGCAACAACAGCTACACAGAAGACTGTTGACGGTCCTTCCAAGAAGGATTGGAGAGGCGGCCGCGGTGCAGCATTCAATATCATTCCTTCTTCTACCGGTGCTGCAAAGGCAGTTGGCAAGGTTATCCCCGAACTGAACGGCAAGCTGACAGGTATGTCCATGCGTGTTCCGACAGCAGACGTTTCTGTTGTTGACTTAACCTGCCGTCTTGAGAAGGGCGCAAGCTACGAAGAAATCAAGGCTGCTGTTAAGAAGGCTGCTGACGGCGAACTGAAGGGTATTCTGGGTTATACAGAGGATAAGGTTGTTTCTTCCGACTTTATTCATGATTCTCGTACATCCATTTTTGATGCAGATGCAGGTATCAGCTTAAACGATCACTTCGTAAAGCTGGTTGCATGGTATGACAACGAGTGGGGTTATTCCAACAAGGTTGTTGACCTCATTGCATATGCAGCAAGCGTAGATGCAAAATAATTTGTGCTCAGCACAAGTGAGGAAGGCTCGCCCGTGTCGGGCGAGCCTTTTCTAACCGGCTTGAAAAGGATGGTTTGTTATGAAGAAAAAGGTAGAGCTTTTAGCACCGGCCGGCGATCTGGTGCGATTGAAAACGGCTGTTTTATATGGCGCGGACGCGGTTTATATTGGCGGCGAGGAGTTTTCTATGCGCACGGCTTGTGATAACTTTACCCATGAACAAATCAAAACAGGTGTCGATTTTGCAAAAAAGCATGGCCGGAAAGTCTATGTTGCTGCAAATGTGATTATGCGGGAGCGAGATATGGAAAAGATAGCCGGTTTTGCCAAAGATATGCAGGCTTTGGGCGTAGATGCACTCATTGTTTCTGATTTAGGGGCATTTGGCATCATCCAAGAGGCGGCGCCGGCGCTTGAACTGCACATCAGCACCCAAGCCAATATTACAAACTGGGCATCCGCAATGGCATGGTACAAAATGGGCGCATCACGCGTGGTGCTGGCGAGAGAACTATCCCGGCAGGAAATACAGTGTATACGAGAGAAAACGCCGGCGGATTTGGAATTGGAAATGTTCGTACATGGTGCAATGTGCGTTTCTTACTCCGGCCGCTGTCTTCTCAGTAACTATATGGCAGAGCGCGATGCAAACCGCGGCGATTGTGCACAGGCCTGCCGCTGGAAATATGCACTGGTAGAAGAAAAAAGACCGGGGGAGTATATGCCCATTATTGAAAATGAACGCGGCAGCTTCATATTCAATTCAAAGGATTTGTGCCTGATTGAATATTTGCCGGAAATCATTGCAAGCGGCGTATATAGCTTGAAAATTGAAGGCAGGGTCAAAAGCGAGTATTATGTGGCAACCGTAGTGAAAGCATATCGGGAGGCCATAGACCGTTACTTGGAAAACCCGGATCAATATACAACAGACCCGGCAGTACTGGAAGCACTTTGCAAGGTCAGCCACAGACAGTATTGCCATGGCTTCTGGGAAAAAGAAAATTGCCGTGCCGGACAGATTTATGACAAAAGCAGCTATATTCGTACTTATCAAGTGGTAGGGATGACTGAAGGCACAGGGGAAAACGGCATGACATTAGTGAGTCAGAGAAATAAGTTCTCTGTGGGAGAAGAAATTGAAATTATGCAGCCGAACGGCGCAGATTTTACCCATACCATTACGGAAATGTATGCAGAAGACGGAACGGCGATTTCAGAAGCACCGCATCCCATGCATAGGATACAGATTCCGATGGGCAGGGATGTTGCACCGTATAGCTTTGTTCGAAAGAAAGTCGGCGAAGGCGGATAGAGAATGCAAGTTGAATAATAATTGGAAAGAAATGTCAATTAATAAAAATATTTATAAAATTTTATTGACATTCGCTGTTTTTTTTGGTATACTACACATATCGCGTAGGATGCTTGGATGGGAGGCGCGGCATGCTGAAGGATATGCGTTCGGAAGAGCGTAAGGCATTAAGTGATGAGGCTTTGGTTGTTTTGTCACAGTCGGGCGACGATGAGGCGATGGATTATCTCCTCAGTAAATACCGGGGTATGGTTAAAAAAAAGGCAAGAACCTATTTTTTAATTGGTGCGGACCGGGAGGATGTTGTGCAGGAAGGCATGCTTGGCTTGTTCAAGGCTGTTCGCGATTATAAGGCGGAGAAAAACGTCAGCTTTCGGGTTTTTGCGGAGCTATGTATTACGCGCCAGATTATTACGGCGATTAAACGGGCTACGCGCCAGAAGCATGTACCTTTAAATTCCTATATATCTTTGAATCGTCCTTTGGTACGGCAGGATTATGAGTCTACCTTAATGGATGTTATGGCAAGAGAAACCGGCGTAGTTGACCCGGAGGAGATTATGATTCATCGGGAACAGCTTGACGTTCTTGGTACAAAGATTGAGGAACTTCTAAGTAGCTTTGAACGCAAGGTGCTTGCTTTATATGTACAAGGCAAATCTTATCAGAAAATTGGGGACGCTTTAGGGAAAGATCAAAAATCCATTGACAATGCCCTACAACGTATCAGACATAAGATTGAAAAAAATACCGAATGGAATAAATGATGCGGGTATAGCTCAATGGTAGAGTTCCAGCTTCCCAAGCTGGCTGTGCGGGTTCGATTCCCGTTACCCGCTCCAAACTTTCATATGGCCCGTGGCTTAGGGAGAGCAGATGCGTAGGTGCGCAGAAGGGCCGGTTCGAGTCCGGCAAGGGTTAACATTTATCAAAGTGAGGAGATCAATATGTTCGAGGACAAAACATTAGTATGCAAGGATTGCGGTCAGGAGTTCGTATTCACTGCTGGTGAACAGGAGTTCTATGCAGAGAAGGGCTTCCAGAATGAACCAATGCGTTGCAAAGAGTGCCGTATTGCAAAGAAACAGGCGCTGCGCGAAAACCGGGAAATGCACACAACGGTATGCGCTGCTTGCGGCAAAGAAGCAAAGGTACCTTTCATTCCGAAGAATGACAGACCCATTTATTGCAGCGAATGTTTCGCAAATCACCAATAATCTCTCACTTTGAGAGTTATATGTGTGTGAACAAAAGGTCACTCCTTGCGAGTGGCCTTTTTCTCAAATAAAAGAGTTTAGACAGGGAGGAAAGAAAGTGAAACGAGTAGCCATTTATTTGCTTTCCATAGTAATGCTTATGAACGTTACCGGCTGTAAAAAGAAAGATGCAGTTGAGAATCCGGAAGAAATCGTTACAGAAACATATAAAAATGATCCCATTACGGCGGCCGCCAAAATAGTAGAAGGCATGAGTACAAGAGAAAAAATCTATCAGCTTTTTATCACGACACCGGAAATGCTTTTGGGAGGCGAACAACGCAAGGAAGCAGGGGATACTGCGGCAGAGGTGCTGGCAAATTCTCCGGTGGGCGGTATTCTATATTGTGGCGGAAACATAGAGAATAAGGAGCAGCTGACAAAGCTTCTGCAAACAATGGATGAGAATTCAAAAATTCCTCTTTTTCAGATGATCGATGAGGAGGATGGGACGGAAGTGCTTGCCGCAATGGACGGCATGGGTGTATCTGCCGTACCTTCCAGAAAAGAAATTGGCGAAGGGAAAGATCCGCAACGCGCCTTTGACACGGCAAAAACTTTGGCGAGCGAAATCAAGGCATTGGGATTTAATGTGCATCTTGCACCGGTGGCGGATATGCCTTCCGAGACAGATGAAGTGGGGATTGGCGACCGTGCCTTCGGTACAGATGCAGCACTTGTCAGCACGATGGTCGGGCAAGCCGTTTTGGGCAGCCATGAGGGTGGCGTTGCAACCGTTGTAAAGCATTTTCCGGGTTATGGCAGTGCCACAGTGAATGCGAAAAACGGCCGTGCGGAAAGCAATCGTACCTATGAGGAAATGCAGACGCATGAACTGTTGCCTTTAAAGGCCGGCGTTGATGCGGCAACGGATTTTGTAATGGTTTCCCACATGATTCATGCTTCCATAACAAAAACGAACATGGAATGTTCCATGTCTACAAATGTGATGAAAACGATTTTGCGCGATACGATGGGATTTCCGAATATTATTATGACGGATTCACTTTCTAAGGATGCAATTACAGCGTATTATTCAGCGGGGGCGGCGGCAGTAACTGCCTTAGAGGCAGGCGCGGACATGCTTTTCCTGCCGGCGGATCTGGATGCTGCGTATGCGGCGATTGATGGCGCCATGAAAAGCGGACGGATAACGGAAGAGCGACTTAACCAAAGCGTGGCAAGAATTTTAAAAGTAAAGCTTATGCGTGGAATACTATAAAAAAAGGAGAGAACCATGGATTTTGTGCATCTGCATGTGCATAGTGAATACAGCCTTTTAGACGGTGCCTGCCGCATCGGCGACTTAGTGCGCGCAGCGAAAGCGCATAACCAAAAGGCTTTGGCATTGACGGATCACGGTGTCATGTATGGCGTTGTGGATTTTTATGAGGCGTGTAAAGAAGAAGGCATTAAACCGATTATTGGCTGCGAAGTATACACCACGGATGGAAGCCGTTTGGAAAAGTCTTCCGGGCGTGATGAAGCGATTGGCCATCTTGTGTTGCTTGTGAAGAACGAAGAAGGCTATAAAAATCTGATTTATTTGGTTTCTGCCGGTTTTACGGAAGGCTTCTATTATAAGCCACGTGTGGATCGAGAAATTTTGCGCGCCCACAGTGGCGGACTGATTGCACTTTCGGCATGCTTGGCAGGCGATGTGCAACGCGCATTGGTGCGTGGTGACTATGCAGATGCCAAGACACGAGCAATCTTTTATCAGAAAACTTTTGGCGCAGGCAATTTTTATTTAGAATTGCAGGACCATGGTATTCCGGAACAGCGACGCATCAATCCGCAGCTTGTCCGGCTATCGGAAGAAACCGGGATTCCGCTTGTGGCGACCAACGATGTGCATTATATTCAGAAAACGGATGCACGATATCAGGATGTGTTGCTTTGTATCCAGACGGGTAAGGTTTTAGAGGACACGGATAGAATGCGGTTCGAGGGGGAAGAGTTTTACCTAAAAAGCACGGCAGAAATGGAGGCGCTGTTTTCTTATGCGCCGGAGGCGATTGCCAATACGGCAAAAATTGCAGAAGCCTGTAACTATAATTTTGTCTTTCATAAACGGCTTTTGCCGAAATATGATGTGCCGGATCATGCAGATGCGTTTGCCTATTTGCAATCGCTTTGCAAAGATGGGTTGCAAAAACGGTATGCATCCCCCACGGCGGAAGCTTGGGAACGACTGGACTATGAATTGTCCGTCATTCGGGATATGGGTTTTGTCGACTATTTTTTGATTGTTTGGGATTTTGTGCACTATGCAAAATCGCACGAAATTCCCGTAGGGCCGGGGCGAGGCTCTGCTGCCGGCAGTATTGTAGCCTACACCCTTTTTATAACGGATATTGATCCGCTGCGCTATCAGCTTCTGTTTGAACGTTTTTTGAATCCGGAGCGCATCAGCATGCCGGATATTGATATTGATTTTTGCTATGAACGGCGGCAAGAGGTCATTGACTATGTCAATCGCAAATATGGCAGCGACCGCGTAACGCAAATTATAACCTTTGGCACGATGGCCGCCAAGGCGGTCATTCGTGATGTGGGACGTGTGCTTGGCATGCCGTACGCGGAGGTTGATGCCGTTGCAAAAATGGTACCCAACGTTTTAAATATTAAGCTTGCAGATGCAATTGCAATGAACCCGAAGCTGAAAGAAGCGTATGACACGGATGCAAAAATTCATGCGCTTTTAGATATTTCCTTAGCACTGGAAGGGTTGCCGCGGCATGCATCTACGCATGCGGCAGGTGTTGTCATTTCCAACGCACCGGTATATGAGCATGTGCCACTGCAAAAAAATGACGATGTGATTACAACGCAGTTTCCAATGGGAACGTTGGAACGCTTGGGACTCCTCAAAATGGACTTTTTGGGATTGCGCAACCTTACGGTTATTCGGGATGCGGCAGAAATGGCCGGCATTACGGTAGATGTACAGCATATGGACTTTAGTGTGCCGGCGGTGTATGACCTGATCAGCCGCGGCGACACGGCCGGCGTATTTCAATTGGAAAGTGCAGGTATGAAGGGGTTTATGCGAGAGCTTGCGCCGGACTGCCTCGAGGACATTATTGCCGGTGTGGCACTGTACCGACCGGGACCCATGGATGCAATCCCAACCTATATTAAGAATAAAAAGAATCCGGAAAGTATTACGTATCTGCACCCGCTTTTAGAACCGATTTTACGTGTTACCTATGGATGTATTGTGTATCAGGAGCAGGTTATGCAGATTGTGCGCGATATTGGCGGGTACAGTATGGCACGCGCGGATTCTGTGCGAAAGGCAATGAGTAAAAAGAAGGCCGATGTTATGGAAAAGGAACGCGAGGTGTTTATTCACGGCCTTTTGGATGAGCAAGGCAACATTGTGGTATGCGGTGCTGTGCGAAATGGTGTAGATGAGGCAACGGCAAACAAGATTTATGATGCCATGATAGATTTTGCCAAGTATGCGTTTAATAAATCCCATGCAGCGGCATACGCAATTTTAGCGTATGAAACAGCCTACTTAAAATGCTTTTATAAAACGTATTTTATCGCTGCGCTTTTTAATAGCGTAATTGGAAAGGCAGATAAGATTTCGGCTTACGCTGTGGAATGTAACAGCATGAAGATTACGGTACTGCCACCCGATATAAACCGGAGTTACCCGCGCTTTACAGCAGAAGGTGAGGCGATTCGATACGGGCTTTCCGCGATTCGCAATGTGGGCGAAGGGTTTACCGCGGCCTGTGTAAAGGAACGGGAACAAAATGGCAGTTTTAAAGGCTTGGGTGATTTTATTGAGCGCATGAATGGCAAGGGACTGAACAAGCGGTGCTTAGAAGAGTTGATTTGCGGCGGTGCTTTTGATTTTACAGGAGCAAACCGTGCGCAAATGCTGGCTGTATATGAAGACATGATAACGGCAAAGCAAAGCCGTATGAAGAATAATATAGAAGGGCAGTTTTCCTTGTTCGATGAGGAAATTGCACTGGAGGATAGTTATCCGCAAATGCAAGAGATGCAAATGCGGCAGTTTTTAGCTGCAGAGAAGGAAGCTCTGGGAATCTATCTTTCCGGTCATCCGTTGGATGCATATAAGGAAACGATTTCCAAAGCGGAGGCCACGCCTATCTATAAGCTGATAGATACGGAAACCCCTGCTTTTACAGACAGACAGCGTATCCGGATTGCCGGACTTGTCATAACGAAGAAAACAAAGATGACAAGGAATAATGCACTTATGGCATTTATGACGGTGGAGGATCTGACAGCCGCCATGGAGGTCATTGTGTTTCCAAAAGTGATGACAGCGGTGGGAGAACTTATCCATGAGGATGCGGCAGTTTTGGTCAGCGGTACGCTCAGTGTGCGGGAGGAAGAAGAACCGAAGCTTCTGGCGGATACAATCCAGCTTTTGACAGTGCCGGAGCCGAAAGGTGCCCCGGTCATATTGGAGATTCCGAAGGGGCATGAAAGTTGTATTGACCGTTTGCGCCCGATTGCGGAAAAGAATCCGGGGAATCATCCTCTGGTACTGGTTGTGGACGGCAAAAGCTATGAAACGGTGCTTTCCGTTCAACGAACAGATGCACTGATGGCATCGTTTGAAAAGGTATTGCAGGAAGCTGCAGGAATCAATACATAAACAGGAGCCGTAGCAAAATGATGATTCAAAATCTTTTTGCTACGGCTCCTGTTGGGGCTGAAGAAAAATAGTGCAGAATGGACAAATTGCGCCAAAGCCGCAGGCTTTGGGTCCCCGAAGGCGTACACAGGTACGTCGAGAGGCGAAGTTTGTTCATAGCATAAAGCATTTTTATTTTAAAAAATGCATGGTTTAGCGAATTTCCACCCTAACTTTTTGACTCTTATAAGGCTTATTCGCATATTTGCAAGAATTGTATGCTTTATGCGGTCTGTGCAATTTGCTACGGCCCCTGCCTTTTGAGAAAATGTCTAAATCGGGAACGCCGCATGCGCTCGCAATTATGCCATAGCAATCTTATTGTTAATATTTTGCATATGTAAATCTGTCTTTGCGATTAAATCAGCACAGCTTTTAAGCTCTTTCATGATTTGTTCTGTATTCTCAATATCTTTTTTATATTTCATACTGTGCTCAAGGCTTGCCCAAAAGTCCATTGCTATGGTCCGTAACTGTACTTCAACCTTTAAATCTTTTTTACATTCAGCAAAAAAGACAGGGATTTCAACAATCATATGATAACTGCGGTATCCGTTTGGCTTTGGATTTTTGATATAATCTTTTATTTTTAAAACGGTGATATCATCTTGCGAAGAAAACATGTCTGCTATATCGTATATATCATTGATAAACGAACATATAATCCGTACGCCCGCAACATCGTTTAGATTGGTGAGGATTGAGTGCATGGAAACTTCGTATTCTTTTCTTTCAAGCTTTTCGATGATGCTTATCGGTGATTTAATTCTTGATTTTATCATTTGTATCGGGTTACGATTACTCGATACCGAAAGCTCGTCGTTTAGCACTTCAAACTTTGTCCGTACTTCTTTGATTGCACAGCTGTACATCATCATAAATTTTTTAAAGTCCTGTAATTGCTCAATGATATTCTCTTTGCTTTGAGGGTTTTTTATTATTTCTAATGGTTCCATAGTAAAACTCCGTTCGTTTCAATAAATTTTACCTTATTATCATAATATAAGCCAAAATATTTTGCAATAAACAGAACTATAAATTAAGATTTTATTTACAATCTATTCATTCTTTTGCAAAGCATAGACTTCTTGCCAAAACAACGGGCTATGGTTTTGCGCGCAATTAGCCCGGCGGCCATTGCATGCTTCGGCCGCCCAATACATGAAAGTGCAGATGCTGCACAGACTGCTGACCATCCCGGCCGCAATTATTGACAATGCGGTAGCCGTTTTCAGCAATGCCAAGGTCCCGCGCAAGCTGTGGGATTACAGCAAAAATATGCGCAATCACGGATACATTCTCCGGAGTCAGTTCGTTTGCAGAAGCAATGTGAGCCTTTGGTATGACCAAAAAGTGCACCGGTGCTTCCGGATGGATATCATAAAAGGCATAAATGCGGTCATCCTCATAAACCTTATTGGAAGGAATCTCTCCGCTTATGATTTTACAAAACAGGCAATCCATTTTCATACCTCCCTTTACTTTACAAGCTGTGCAGAAACGATGGCTTCTACTGCAGATAAGGCTTCGTCCGTTTTTGATGCATCCTTGCCGCCGCCTTGTGCCATGTCCGGCTTGCCGCCGCCGCTACCGCCTGCAATTTTTGTAATTTCCCGAATAATATTACCGGCATGCACGCCCGCAGAAACAGCAGAAGGTGTTGCCATTGCAAGGAACATAAGTTTCCCGTCTGTGTTACCGGCAATCACAACAACACCGCAGGATAGCTTTTCCTTAATCGAGTCACCCATGGTACGAATATCCGGAACAGAAAGACCGTCTGCCCGTGTTACAATAATATCCACGCCGGCAATGGTCTTTTTTCCGGCCATGACTTCGTCTGCCTTGCTGCCGGCCAGCTTGCCTTTTGCAGATTCCAGTTCGCGGCGTGTTTCACGCAGCTCGTTTTGCAGGGCTTCCACCTTAGTGTCTACCTCCAAGGGATTCGCCTTTAAGAGTGCCGCCGCATTTTGCAGTATTTGATTGCGCTGGTGCATGTAGTCTAAAACGCCTGCGCCGGTTACCGCTTCAATTCTTCGTGTGCCGGCGGCAACACCGGAATCGGATAAAATTTTAAAGAGTCCCGCCTGTGCCGTGTTGGTTAAATGGCAGCCGCCACAAAATTCAATGGAGTATTCTCCCATTTTTACAACGCGAACAATCTCGCCATATTTTTCACCAAACTGCGCAGCAGCGCCAAGCTTTCTGGCTTCATCAATCGGCAGTTCCGAAATGGTAACCGGCAAAGCAGATAATATAGCGCGGTTTACCTTCTCCTCCACCGCAGCAATCTCTTCAGCCGTCATGGCAGAGAAATGAGAAAAGTCAAAACGCAAATGATGTTCTGATACGAAAGAACCGGCCTGCGCAACATGTGAACCAAGCACTTCCGAGAGTGCTTTATGCAATAAATGCGTAGCAGAATGGTTACGAGAGATTGCCATGCGGCGCTCCATATCCACTGCGGCTGTAACCGCATCGCCAACATGCAGTTCTCCTTCTGTAACCTTTACAATATGAGCAGATAAGCCGCCCGGGAATTTCTTGGTATCCAGCACTTCGGCACGACCCATATCGGATGTAATCAAGCCTGTATCGCCAACCTGGCCGCCCGTTTCTGCATAAAATACAGTTTCATCGGTAATAACGACACCTTCGTCACCCTCACCAAGCACGTCGCACACAGCGCCGTCTTTGCCAAGGGCGTTGATTTTGGTTGCACAAGAGAAGCGGTCATAGCCGATAAAGTCACTTTTTATGCCGTTGCCGAAAAGAAGAGATGCCTCGCTATCCCAGCTGGAGCCGTCCTTTCTTCTGGATCTTGCGGTTTCCTTCTGAATCTGCATTTCCTTTTGAAAGCCCTCTGCATCCGCAGAAAGACCCTGCTCCTCCAGAATATCCTGTGTTAAATCAATGGGGAAGCCAAAGGTATCGTACAGCTTAAAGGTTTTTTCACCGTCTAAAACCTTCTTATTGTCGCGGCGAAGATCTGCAATATAGTCATTTAAAATAGAAAGACCTTTGTCAATGGTAACGGCAAAGCGTTCCTCCTCCATTTTGATGATTCTCTTAATATAATCACGTTTTTCCGTTAAATGCGGATATGCAATGCAGGATTCGTCAATTACAGTATCGGCAATGTTGTAAAGGAAAGTGCCCGGAATATTCAAAAGCTTGCCATGCCGTGCTGCGCGGCGCAAAAGCCGACGGAGCACATAGCCTCTGCCTTCATTTGAGGGGATGACACCATCAGAAATCATCATCACCGTAGAACGGATATGGTCCGTGATGACACGGAGCGAAACATCCGTCTTTTCCGCCTGCTTATAGGGAACACCGGCAAGCTTGCTGATTTCCTGCATGACCTTTTGGACAGTATCCACTTCAAAAAGGTTGTTCACGCCCTGCATGACAACGGCAAGACGCTCCAAACCCATGCCGGTATCAATATTTGGATGATCGAGGCGGTTGTAGTTCCCATTTTCGTCCTTATCAAACTGTGTGAAAACCAGGTTCCAGACTTCCATAAAGCGGTCACAGTCGCACCCTAACTTACAATCCGGCTTGCCGCAGCCGAAGGCCGGCCCACGGTCTACGTGGATTTCAGAGCAAGGGCCGCAAGGGCCAGTGCCGTGCTCCCAAAAGTTATCTTCTTTACCCATTTTCACAACACGCTCTGCCGGCACGCCGATTTCATTGATCCAAATATCCTTAGCTTCGTCATCTTCCTCATAAACCGTGACCCATAAATCCTCCACGGGGAAGTGCATAACCTCTGTGAAAAACTCCCATGCCCATGCAATGGCTTCATGCTTAAAGTAATCGCCAAAGGAGAAGTTTCCCAGCATTTCGAAAAAGGTGCCATGGCGAGCGGTTTTCCCAACACGTTCGATATCCGGTGTGCGGATACACTTTTGACAGGTGGTAACGCGCTTGGACGGTGGAATTTCTGTGCCGGTAAACCACTTTTTCATCGGGGCCATACCGGAGTTAATCAATAAAAGACTCTTGTCATTTTGCGGGACCAGCGGAAAGCTGTCCAGCCGAAGGCATCCCTTTGTCTCAAAAAAGTGTAAAAACTTTTCACGTATTTCATTTAAACCTAATTTTTCCAAGAGAATCATTCCTTACATATAATATGTCTATTATTATACATTTATAGGAAGTAATTGTCAAGCGAAACGGAATTATTTCTTCTCTTGCAATTGAATAGAAGCGGTAAATTTAGTACCATCTCGATCCACGTCCAAAGAAATGGTATCATCGGGGCGATGGGAAAGAAGCTTTTCGCGCAGTGTGCTCATGGAGGACAGTGGTTCGCCGTCTATACTGCACAGCATATCCCCCACACGGAGACCGGCAATTCTGGCCGGGCCTTTATCGTCTACCTGCGCAACATAAAGGCCGTCACAAGAGGGGAATTCGCCGTCAATATAGGTAGCGGTTTCGTTGTCATAGGCGTAAAGCCCGAGATAGGGCATTTCATAATGACCTTCATTGATTGTCCGTTCGACAATAGGCTTACAAAGATTGATTGCAATTGCAAATCCCATGCCTTCCGCATTTTGCGCCTTGACCGTGTTAATCCCGATTACCTCGCCGCGCATATTGATCAGGGGGCCGCCGCTGTTCCCGGGATTGATGGAGGCATCTGTTTGTAGAAGGCCTTCCATCAGCACATTGTTTTCGGAAAGCTTTATCATCCGGTCCTTTGCACTGATGATTCCGGCGGTGACAGTTCGCTGGAATTGCAGACTGAGCGGATTCCCGATGGCCAAGACGGATTCCCCCACCGTCGCGGTGGCAGAATCGCCGAGTGGGGCCGGCAAAAGATTGTTTTCGTCTGCCTTGACAATCGCAATATCCAGGCTATCATCACTCCAGATTTTCTTGCCCTCTACCGTTCGTCCGTCTGACAGGGTGATGTAGATCCGGTTTTTTTCGCCTACCACATGATGATTGGTGAGAATATAGCCGTCTGCACTGACAATGACGCCACTCCCAAGACTTTGGGTGGAAGCCGGCTCGTGCAGACTGCGGTTTTGCGACATAGAGGCAACCCCTACTACGGAGGGGGATAGCTTTGCGGCAATTTCCGCGCCGACCGCCTCGTCAGCCTCAGCCACAAGGCCGGTTGTATTCTCTTCTTTTGTGGCATCGTCAAGCATGACGACAGAAACGAGAAAGGCAACGGCGGCAGCAAGTATCAATATAAGTAGAACACCAAAAAATTTTTTCATATTTGATATGCATCCCTTCATTTTAAAATTACCAAGTATATCCTATCCAAAGAAGTAAAAAAATATTCTCGATTTTGTGAAAAAAAGCAGAGAAGCAATACAAGATATTGATGGATGCAAAAATAACGACATATATGTAGGGTTTGTGTAGCATGTGTAAAAAAAAATTGCAGAAAAAATAAGTTTTTTTTAAAAAAGTATTGAAATTTCATTAAAAATCGTGTAAAATTTCAATAAGTGGTAGAAAGTGGGGCAAAGTGTTAGAAAGTGGGGTGAAGGAGATGTACATCGGCCAATATTGTCACAGTACGGATGCGAAAGGCCGTGTCATTATGCCTTCTCGCTTTCGGGAACAACTGGGAGAGTCTTTTGTGGTCACAAAAGGCTATGAAGGATGCCTTACAGTATATTCGGCGGCAGAATGGGAAACATTCACTGCACGCCTGCTTGCCATGCCTGACCATAATGCGGATGCACGTAGGCTGGTACGTATGTTTTCTTCCGGCGCAGTGAGTTGCGAAACGGACAAGCAGGGGCGTATTTTGCTGCCCCAGCATTTAAGAGAATACGCCGGCATCGAAAAAGAGGTTATGGTTATCGGTGCCTTGTCGCGCGTGGAAATCTGGGATACTGAAAAGTGGGCAAGGTATAATGACGATGAGGATGCGATGACGTTAGAAGAAGCGGCGGCCAGATTGTCGGGAGCAGGCATATGAGCACCTTTCAGCATACCACGGTACTGAAAAGGGAAGCCGTAGAGGGGCTTCGTGTTCGACCGGGCGGAATTTATGTGGATATGACCTTGGGCGGTGGCGGCCATAGTGCAGAGATTCTAAAACAAGGTGGCACAGTCATAGGGATTGATCAGGATGCCACGGCCTTGGCGGCCGCAGGGGAACGCCTTTCTAAAATCGGTGACGCTTTTATATTAGAAAAAAGCAACTTTAAAGAGATAAAGCAAATTTTAGATGTGCATGATGTACAAGCTGTGGACGGCATTATAATGGATTTGGGGGTTTCTTCCCCGCAACTGGATGATGCGGCACGCGGGTTTTCCTATATGCAGGATGCGCCGCTTGATATGCGCATGGATCGGGATAATCCATTTTCAGCAAAAGAAGTAGTCAATTCGTTTTCTGCGGAACAGCTCACCCATATTATTTCCACCTATGGGGAGGAGCGATGGGCAAAGCGGATTGCAGAATTTATTGTGCATGCGCGGAAAAAGGAGGAAATTTCGTCTACCGGGCAGCTGGTGTCGATTATCAAGGCGGCGGTGCCTAAGGGCGCAAGGCTGGATGGGCCGCATCCGGCAAAAAGAACATTCCAGGCTATTCGCATTGCGGTAAACAGCGAGCTTTCTGTATTGGAAAGTGCATTGCAGGATGCTGTAGATGTGCTCGCCCCCGGTGGACGGATTTCGGTAATTACTTTCCATTCGTTAGAAGATAGGATTGTAAAAACCGCCTTTGCAAAAGAAGAAAAGGGATGCATTTGCCCGAAGGAATATCCGATTTGTGTTTGCGGGAAAAAGCCGACCCTTCGTGTCATCACAGGAAAGCCGATTTTGCCGTCGGCAGAAGAGCTTGCGGAAAATCCGCGGGCAAGAAGTGCGAAACTCAGAATAGCGGAAAGGAGAGAATCCTAAAATGCACGTACCCACCTACGGAAGCAGTGCCTATCAATATGATAGACCTTATTATGAAGCACCGAAAAAGACGGTTCGCAAGGTTCGTGTTGTACGAAAGAAAAAGGGTAAACTACGCATTGGCAGTGGGGTGCTTTTGGCTACGGCAGTTGTACTGGCGTTTTGTTTGATTTTCCGATATTCACAGATTATAGAAAAAGCTGCTACGGTAAGAAAGTTGCAAGGCGAACTGGATACCATACATGCACAGATTGTGGCAAAGCAGTTTGAAATCGACAGAAATTTGGATTTAAAAACAATAGAAACAGAAGCAATTACCCGCCTGGGGATGCAGCGTCCCACAAAGGCGCAAACCGTGTATCTCAATATGGGACGAGAGGATTATGTGGAGGCACCAAATCTTGCAGAAGAAAAAAATCCGCTTAAATCTTTTGCGCAAGGCATAAAGGACTGTTTTCATAAATAAAATAGAAAAGCAGAGGGAATGGGAAGGATTGTCCCGCCCTCTGTTATTATACAGAGGGCAAGAGGTGTAAAGCGTGGCAAAACCTAAGGTGAACATGAAAAAAAGAATTATTTTTTTATACGGCGTTTTTGTCGTGCTGATTGTTGCCCTCGTCATTCGCACGGGGTATTTACAGTTTATTAGTGGCGGCAAGCTCAAGCGCGAAGCGATTGAGCAACAAACGCGTGACAGCATTGTCAGCTCCAGCCGCGGAACGATTTATGACCGAAACTATAAGGTGCTGGCACAAAGCGCAAGCACCAATATGGTGTGCGTGGTACCGGTCACGATTCGGAAAAACGGGAACGCAGAGGAAATTTCCAAGGCTTTATCTGAAATTCTTGAAATAGAGTATGATACGGTATACAAAAAAACGCAGAAAAACAGTTATTATGAAATTGTAAAGCGTCGTGTGGAAACGGATAAGGCAGACAAAATCCGCGCACTGAACCTTGAGGGCATACGGCTTGACGATGATACAAAGCGGTATTATCCCAATGGAAGCCTGGCGGCACATGTCATTGGATTTACCGGTGACGACAACCAGGGATTGGGCGGCATTGAAAAGGTGTATGACCATGTGCTGGGTGGCGTAGCCGGGCGTATTATCAGCGCCAAAAGTGCGGACGGCTCGGATATGCCGTATGAATACGAGCAATATATGGATCCGGTACAGGGCAGCGATATTGTGCTGACCATTGACGAAACCATTCAGCATTTTACGGAAAAACATCTCGAAACCGCAGTGGCAGAAACACAGGTACAGGCAGGAGCGGCAGCCATTGTTATGAATCCGAAAACCGGGGAAATTCTGGCAATGGCAACAAAACCGGATTATGACCTGAATCAGCCGATGACCCTAACAGATGAAGCGGTGCTTGCTTCCTTAGAGGGGATGAGTGAGGAAGAATACAACAAGGCATACACAGAACAGTTGTATAAGCTTTGGAGAAATAAAGCGGTTGTAGATACCTATGAACCGGGTTCTACCTTTAAAACCATTGTGGCTTCCATGGCGTTGGAAGAAAATGTTGTTCAGCTAAATGATTCCTTTGTATGTAACGGCAGCAAAACAGTTTCCGGTATCAACATAAGCTGTGCGAATCGCCTGGGGCATGGCGTACAAACCTTTGTAAAAGGCGTACATAACTCCTGTAACCCTGTATTCATGGAAGTGGGAGAGCGCATAGGCGTGCAGAAATTCCGGGAGTATTATAAAAGTTTTGGCTTCGGGGCTACAACAGGATTTGAATTGCCGGGTGAGGCAGAAGGCATCTTTTTTGCCGAGGGCCAAATGAAGGCACTCGAGCTTGCAACAAGCTCCTTCGGGCAGGGATTTAATGTAACACCTCTGCAGATGATAACCGCTGTATCGGCAATTGCAAACGGCGGCTATCTGATGAAGCCCTATATTGTAAAGCAAATCAATGATGAAAATGGGAATGTTACCAAGGTAACAGAGCCAACAGTGGTACGCCAGGTCATTTCAAGCGAAACCAGCCGCACAATGTGCAGTATTTTGGAAGGCGTTGTATCTGAGGGTGGCGGTAAGAATGCGTATATTAAAGGATATCGTCTGGCCGGCAAAACCGGTACCAGTGAAAAGCAGCCGCGTGGTTGCGGCAAATATGTAGCTTCCTTTATCGGCTTTGCACCGGCGGATGATCCGCAGTTAGTCTGCATTGTCATTTTAGATGATCCGATAGGGGAGTATTACGGCAGTATGATTGCGGCACCTGTGGTTGGCAGAATTATGGAGGATTCCTTGCGGTATTTAGGCGTAGAACGCCAGTACAGCGCAGAAGAAGAGGCGGAGACGAATGTAAGTGTGCCGAACGTTGTCGGGTTAACAATGGAAAAAGCACAGGAAACATTGGTGGGAGCCGGTCTTAAATATCATTTAGAAGGAGAGGCAACGGGCGAGATAAAAAAGCAAACGCCCAGAGCCGGTACGGCTGTGCGATCCGGTGCAATTTGCACCCTTTATACAGACGAAAATGTAGAGGAAAAGAAAGTCGTAGTGCCGGATGTGGTAGCATTACCGCTTGCCGATGTCAATACAATCCTTGCAAACAGCGGATTAAACTTTATGATCAGCGGTGTAGGCAAGCATGATGCGCAGGGCATTTTGCGTTCTGTACGGCAAGAGCCGGCAGCAGGTACAGAGGTGTCGGAAGGCACAGTTGTAAATGTAGAATTCCGTTTCGCAAGCAGCGATTGATAGGAGGAATAAAAAGCTATGCGATTTGGCGAATTAATAAAGAATACAAGCATATTGGGCAGTAATACGGAAATTACCTCGATATGTTATGATTCCAGAAAGGTAACAAAGGGGAGCCTGTTTGTGGCAATCCGCGGATATCAGACAGACGGGCATCAATATATTCAAACTGCCGTGCAAAATGGTGCGGCGGCCATCGTGGCAGAGGAAAACGTGGAGTGCGGTGTGCCTTTGGCGGTCTTTCCGGATACGCGAAAGGCATTGGCGGAAATTGCCGCCCGGTTTTACGGAAACCCGGCTGACAAGCTCACGCTTATTGGGATAACCGGCACCAACGGAAAAACTACAACCACGTATTTGATTAAACAGGTTTTAGATCTTCTCGGCATTAAAACAGGGCTGATTGGGACAAACCAAAATATAATAGGGGATAAGGTGCTTCCTGCAAAGCGCACAACGCCGGAATCCTTAGAAATGCATGAAATGTTCGCAGAGATGGTAGCGGCAGGCGTGACACATGTAGTGATGGAAGTTTCCTCTCATTCCCTGGTGCTGTCAAGAACCTACGGCATCGTGTTTAAAGAGGCTGTGTTTACGAATCTTACGCGAGATCATTTGGACTTTCATAAAACGATGGATGCCTACATGGAAAGTAAAGCGATGTTATTTACCAGCGCAATGCATGGCGCAATCAATGCGGATGATGCGTATTGCGAGGGCATTGAAAAGGCAGCAACTTGTCCGGTTTTGCGGTATGGCGTGACGGCAGATTGTGATTTAAAGGCGCAAAATATTCGGCTGAGTGAAAGAGGCGTAATATTTACTGTAAATTATAAAGGGAAGGATTATGAGCTTCGTCTGGGCATTCCGGGCATGTTTTCTGTATATAATGCCTTGGCGGCAACCGCTGCATGCCTTGGCATGGGCATTCCAATGGAGGATATAGTTAAAGGCTTACTGCTGGCAAAAGGCGTAAAGGGTAGAGCAGAGGTCGTACAGGTTATCGCTCCCTATACAGTCATTATTGACTATGCCCATACACCGGACGGACTGGAAAATATCATTGGGACCATCCGTGGCTTTGTAAAAGGCAGAATTATCACGCTGTTTGGTTGCGGCGGCGACAGAGATAAGACGAAACGTCCTATTATGGGAAGGGTGGCTTGCGAGCTTTCCGATTATTGCATTGTAACCAGCGATAACCCACGCTCGGAAGATCCGGATAGCATTATTCAGGATATTTTAGAGGGTATGTCAGCATATAAGGATCGCTATACAGTGGTGACCAATCGTCGGGAAGCGATTCAAAAAGCACTTTCCATTGCCAAGGAAGGGGACGTTGTCATTCTAAGTGGAAAAGGGCATGAAACCTATCAGATTTTAAAAGATAAGACCATAGATTTTGATGAGCGCACCATTGTAAAGGAGATTTTGAAAAATGCAGGGGCATGAGATATGCAAGGCGGTCAGCGGTGTGCTGATAGGGGAAAAAACCGTTGCAGTACAAGGCGTATGCACAGACAGCAGGAAGATTTACGATGGCTGTCTGTTTGTTGCCCTTCGGGGGGAACGCTTTGATGGAAATCACTTTATTGCGGACGCCTTTGCAACCGGTGCGGCGGCCGTAATCGGCAATGTGCCTTATTCTCCCCCTGCGGGAAAGGCCTACATACAAGTTGCGGATACTACCATAGCCTTGGGACAGTTAGCTGCATGGCATCGAAATCGGTATAGCTTGCCCGTGGTCGGCGTTACCGGCAGCGTGGGAAAAACCACAACAAAAGAAATGATAGCAGCCGTTTTAGCAGAGAAATATCATACATTAAAGACAGCCGGCAATTATAATAATGCCATTGGACTGCCGCTGACACTTTTTAACCTTACGGCGGCACATGGGGCGGCCGTGATTGAAATGGGAATGAGCAATTTAGGCGAAATCGCCTATCTGACAAAGATTGCAAAACCGACGGTGGCAGTGATTACCAATATCGGTCTTTGCCATATTGAAAATCTCAAAACCATGGAGAATACCTGCCGTGCAAAACTGGAAATTGCGGAGGGACTGCCAAAAGGGGGTACACTCTTTGTAAACGGCGATGACTCCATGCTGGCCAAGGTACAGCTTGAGGACGTATGTGTCATGCGGTACGGCTTTGAAAATACAGACAATGAGATACGCGGCGAGATTACAGGCGAGAATACCTTCCAAATAGACGGCATGACATTTTCTGTGCCGATTGGCGGCAAGCATAACCTTTACAATGCGCTTGCGGCCTATTGTGTCGGAAAACACTGCGGCGTTTCTGCGGAGAAAGTAGTACAGGGCATCCAAAAATATCAGACAGACGGAATTCGGCAATCGGAAATAGAGATTCGGCCTGGAATTACTGTGCTTTGTGATTACTATAACGCAAGCCCTGCATCGGTGAAGGTTTCCTTAGCGATGCTGCAAAAGGGAGATGCGAAAAGACGCATTGCCGTTTTGGGTGATATGCTGGAGCTTGGGACATATAGTGAAAGATGCCATAGAGAAATTGGCAGAGAAGTTTTATTCAGTGGTACAGATATGCTTTTGACAGTGGGAAAGGAAATGCAGTATGCGGCAGAGGAAGCCGCAGGCCGAATTCCAACAAAGACCTTCGAGGATAACGAAAGCCTTTCTGCATATCTTCTTTCTGTATTAACTACCGGAGATAAGGTGCTGATAAAAGGCTCCCATGGTATGAAAATGGAAGAAATCTTTGAAAAAATCAGGTGATCATAGTGGAAAAAACAATAAGCTTTGTAGGCGCTTTTGCTGCAGCAGCAATTCTGGGCGTCTTATTGATACCCCTTTTAAAACGGCTGAAGTTTGGGCAAAGCATCCGAGAGGCGGGACCGGACTGGCATATGGTCAAAAGCGGGACCCCAACGATGGGAGGACTTATTTTTATTGGGGCATTTTTAATGGTTTCTCCGTTCGTGCTCAGGGATATCACCGCAGTTTGTGCTGCTGTGTGTGCTGTCTTATTCGGCATTGTGGGTTTTGCGGACGATTATATCAAGGTTGTTAAAAAGAGAAATCTTGGCCTTACAGCCGGACAAAAGTTTGCGGCACAGTTTTTGGTGACGGTTGCATTTGTATTGTTTATCCTCTATACGGGCCGGGTAGACACAGCGGTTTCCATTCCGTTTACAAATCTATCAGTTGACTTTGGCCTTGCGTTCATCCCATTTGCAGTATTTGTTTTACTTGCTTTTGTAAATGGCGTCAATCTTACAGACGGGATTGACGGGCTGGCCGGATTTGTTACACTGGCGATCGTGCTGTTTCTGTCGCTATCCGCACACCGCCTGGGCAGAGATGGGCTTTCAACACTCTGCCTTGTGGTTGCAGGCAGCATTCTGGGTTTTTTACTATTTAATGTACATCCGGCAAAAGTGTTTATGGGAGATACAGGGTCCTTGTTTTTAGGCGGATTTGTTACGGCAGTGGCTATTTTGCTGCGTTATGAGCTGGTACTTTGTTTTGCAGGAATTATATATGTGATAGAAACCCTCTCTGTAGTCATGCAGGTTACTTCCTATAAGTTAACCGGCAAACGTATATTTAAAATGAGTCCCATTCACCATCATTTTGAAATGTGTGGGTGGAGCGAAGTAAAGATTGTTTCTGTCTTTTCAATGGTAACAATTTTATTCTGTGCAGTTTTGTTTTTTGCAGTATGATAGAAAAGGGGACGAAGTGCGTGAAACAAAAACGCAAAAAGGGCAGTATAGACATACCGTTTTTAACAATTATGCTGGTTATGCTGATATTTGGCCTGATTATGGTGTTTAGCGCAAGCGCACCTTCAGCCTTTTATCAGGAGGGAGATAAGCTGTATTACATTAAGAGACAGCTGATTTTCTCTGCCATTGGATTTGTTGCTATGTTTGTGACGATGCGCATGGATTTGCGTATCATCAAGCAGTTTTCCGGCGTTTTGTGCATCATTTCCTTTGCTTTATTGCTGTTGGTGCTCGTCATTGGCAGCAGCGGCGGCGGTGCACAGCGATGGCTTGCGATAGGTCCTATTCGATTTCAGCCTTCGGAGCTTGCAAAGTTTGCTTTGATTTTTTATTTTGCAAAACGAATTTCAGAACAGCCAAAGAACACAATACAGAATTTTACACGCGGCCTTTTGCCGTATATCGGCATTATTGGTGCTTTTGTAGGCGTGATGATTTTGCAGGACCACCTGAGCGGTGCGGTAGTTATTTTTATATCCTCCATGATTGTACTTCTGGCAGGCGGTGCAAACCTTTTACATTTTGCAGTTATGGGTGGGATTGGTGTTGTAGCACTGATTCCGGCAGCTTTGCTGGAAAGTTATCGTTTTAAGAGACTTTTAGCATTTTGGGATCCTTTTGCGGATAAGCTGGGAGATGGCTATCAGATTATTCAGGGATTATATGCGATTGCTTCGGGAGGCCTCTTTGGCCTGGGACTCGGCCAAAGCAGACAGAAATTTTTATATATTCCTGAAGCACATAACGATTACATTTATGCGATTATTTGCGAAGAATTAGGGTTTGTGGGTGCGCTGGCTGTAGCGATACTGTTTTTGCTTTTGGTAACAAGAGGCATCTATATTGCGATACACGCGCCCAATACCTTTACAAGACTTTCTGTATTTGGCGTCATTTCCGTTATCGGTCTGCAATATATTGTCAATGTAGGTGTTGTAACGGCCAGCATTCCGAATACGGGGATGCAATTACCTTTCTTTAGTGCAGGGGGTTCCTCGCTTATCTTTATTATGGCGGCGATGGGCGTTGTTCTGAATGTTTCGCAGTATATATCGACAGGCGGAAAGAAAGCAGCGGAAAAGGAGAAGGCGCTATGAGAATACTTTTATCCGGCGGTGGCACGGGCGGGCATATCTATCCGGCCATTGCAATTGCCAATTATGCAGCACAGCAGAAAAAAGATACAGAGATTCTGTTTGTTGGTTGTGAGAACGGCATGGAGTCGCGGCTCGTACCTAAGGCAGGGTATGCAATAAAGTATATTCAAATCAGTGGCTTAAAGCGCCGCATAACCTTTGAAAATTTGAAAACAGCGGTAAGGCTCGTGACGGCAGTGGCCAAAGCGAAGAAAATTATCCGGGCATTTCAGCCGGATGTGGTCATTGGCACGGGCGGCTATGTTTGCCTGCCGGTTTTGCTGGCAGCAATAAAAATGAAAATTCCGACCATGGTGCACGAACAAAACGTGTTCCCCGGTCTTACGGTGCGCTTGGTAGCAAGCAAGGCAGATGCAACGGCAATCAGTTTCCCGGAAACGGAAAAGTATTTTAAAAAACCGCCGAAGCAGATTTTGCTGACAGGCAATCCGATCCGACCGGAACTCTTAGAAGAGAAAGCTTTGGAAAAAAGCGGCGAAAAGCTGGTGCTCATTAGCGGCGGCAGTTTAGGCGCGGCGAAATTGAACGATACATTGATTGCGCTTTTGCAAAAACCGGGGCAGGACTATTACAGCATTATTGCCTCTACGGGAGAAAAGAATTATGAGGCGGTTATGCGGACAATACAGAAAAAAAACATACGGCTTTGTGGCAACAAAAAAATTGTGCCGTATATTTATAATATGGACGAGGTCATGCAAAAGGCAGACCTTGCAGTCACTCGTGCAGGTGCAATTACGGTAAGCGAATTATGCGCATTAGGCAAGCCGGCCGTTTTAGTGCCCAGTCCGAATGTAACCAATGACCATCAGACATACAATGCACGGGTGATGGAAAAGTACGGCGCGGCAGTGCTCATCACAGAAGAAGAACTGGACGGCGATGTACTTGCAGACCAGATTAAAACACTGCTTTCAAGCCCGGAAGCCCTTGCCAAAATGGCAGCGGCGGCCAAGAAAGCGGCGATTACCGATGCATGTCAGCGTATATATACTTGGATGGAAACGGTAACAAGGTAGCACTTTTCTCACCTTTCGCATAGTATGATACTGAATATAGGCATACTATCGGAGGTGCATACATGTATCAAATAGAGATTGCCGGCGGAAGGCGGCTCGCAGGCAGCGTGCCGGTGCATGGCGCGAAAAACTCCGTGCTTCCCATTTTGGCGGCTACGGTGCTTGGAAATGGCACAAGCGTAATTCATGGTTGTCCGAATTTGGATGATGTGGATTCTTCCTGCGAAATATTAGAATATATCGGATGCAATATAAAGCGCGAGGGTAGCACAATCTGCGTAGATGCTTCCACCATTGGCAAAAGCTGTATTCCGGAAGAAATGATGCACAAGATGCGTTCCTCAATCACCTTTTTAGGCAGCATGACTGCGCGCCTCGGCACGGCAGAAATGGGAACGCCCGGCGGCTGCGAACTTGGGCCCAGACCGATTGACCTACATATTCAGGCGTTGGAGAAAATCGGTGTTGCGGTCAAGGAAAGATGCGGCCGAGTGGAAACTCGATGTGATAGCTTTGTAGGTGGAGAGGTGCATTTTGATTTTCCCTCCGTAGGCGCTACGGAAAACATCATGATGGCAGCTTCTTTGGCGCGCGGAGAAACGGTGATTACCAATCCGGCAAAGGAACCGGAAATCTGTGATTTGCAAGCATTTTTAAATAAAATGGGAGCAAAAATCAGCGGCGCAGGCACAGACTGCATTGTCATAGAAGGCGTGCCTGTCTTGCATGGTGCAGAGCACCGTGTGATTCCGGACAGAATTGTGGCGGCAACCTACCTTTGCGCCGGCATTATGACCGGCGGCACAGTTGAACTTACCGAAACGAATCCGGAGCATATTCATGCGGTGACAGCGGTTTTGCGTGACATGGGTGCTTCGATATACACAAACAAACATGCTGTGTTACTTTACGCACCACAGCGGATCAAGCCTATAAAACTTTTGCGCACAATGCCTTACCCGGGCTTTCCGACAGATGCGCAGGCCATGATGACGGCAGCACTTACGCTGGCGGACGGGACCAGCATGATTGAAGAGAATATTTTTGAAAATCGATTTAGACATGCGGCGGAGCTTAGCAAAATGGGAGCAGATATTACAACACGCGGCAATGTTGCGGTAATCCGCGGTGTAAAGCGACTTGTCGGTGCGCCGGTAACGGCGATGGAATTACGCGGCGGTGCTGCACTTGTTTTGGCAGGACTTTGCGCAGAAGGCATTAGCACGGTATCCGGAACATCGCATATTGACCGTGGGTATGGATCGCTTGTGGAAGATATGCAGAGCTTAGGTGCGGAGATCAGAAAAATCGGGAAGGCGTAAAGAGGAGAGACTATGGCAAAAAAACGGAAGCGAAAAAACCAAGGCGGCATTTGGATATTATTGCTTTTAGCGGTTATTCTTGTGGTGGTAGCACTTACAACCCCTATATTTAATATACGCTTTGTAACCATAACCGGGTATCAGCGCCTTGCGGAAGAGGAAATCCGCAAGGCGGCAAATATCCCGCCGGAAAAGAATATCTTTCTTGTGTCCACAAAAAGAATTGCGCAACAGGTGGAAACCCTTACTTATGTGAAGGAAGCAAAGGTTAAACGGCGTATTCCGGACAAGATCACCATTTCTGTTACAGAGAGAGTAGAAACCGCATCCATAAAAGCCGGAGGCGGCTATGCAATCATTGACGATACAGGACACGTTTTGCGCCTTGCACTCGGAGAAGAAGACATTCTTTGCTTTTCAGGCTGTACGGTCAATCGTGCGGAGGAAGGCAAGCTCTTGGAATTGGACGAGGAGCACCATCTATCCATGTATCTTTCTGTGCGGGACAACCTTTTCGCAGTAGGACTTGAAGGCAAAATCAAGACCATCAGCATCGACGATATTGGGGAAATTAAGGCCGTGACACGCGGCGGTATGCAGATTTATTTGGGGACAATCGATGATATTGCATACAAAGCGGAACTTGTCGGCAAGATTTTAGGCGATGGATATCCGGAATTGAATGCGGATTGCGGCGGCGTGTTGCGGTGGACAAGCGAAGGAAATTTTTCGTACAGACAGAATGAAAATTGATTCAAAATAAAAAAATAATAAAAAACATGAAAAAATTGTGAAATACTCTTGCAATAATGCAAAAAAAGAGATACAATAAAGTAGAGAAAGACTAAGGAGGATAAAAAATGGCAACGGACGAGATGAATTTGGCGCAGGTCATTAAAGTTGTCGGTGTTGGCGGCGGTGGCGGCAATGCCGTTAATCGAATGGTTGAAAGCGGTATTAAAGGTGTAGAATTTATTGCAATTAATACGGACAAGCAGGCACTTGCCTGTTCAAAGGCAGCCACCAAAATCCAAATCGGCGAAAAAATTACTGGGGGAAAGGGTGCCGGCGCAAATCCTGAAATCGGTCGTAAGGCTGCGGAAGAGAGCCGGGGCGATATAGAAAAGGCACTGGAAGGTGCCGATATGGTATTTGTTACAGCCGGTATGGGCGGCGGTACAGGTACCGGAGCAGCACCCATTGTGGCCTCCATAGCAAAGGAAAAGGGTATCCTTACTGTTGGTATTGTTACCAAGCCGTTCCTGTATGAATTAAAGCGCCGTATGGCGCAGGCAGAGGAAGGCATTGCTGCACTCCGCGAGGTTGTGGATACAATCATTGTTATCCCGAATGATAAGCTTCTGCAGCTCTGCAGCGCAAAGACGACGATGAAGGAAGCCTTAAAAATGGCAGATGAAACACTTCGTCAGGGCGTGCAGGGTATTTCCGAATTGATCAATACAACCGGTGATATGAATGCAGACTTTGCAGATGTAACCAGAATTATGAAGGATGCAGGGTTTGCACATATGGGCATTGGCCGTGCAAGCGGTGACAACCGTGCAGAAGAAGCGGCCAGAATGGCGATTGATAGCCCGCTTCTCGAAACTTCGATTGATGGCGCAACCGGTATTTTGATTAACGTGACCGGCGGCGAAGAGCTTACATTGCTTGAAATTAATGCAGCAGCCAACTTAATACATAGTTGTGCAGATCCCAACGCGGAAGTAATCTTTGGTATGGTCATTGATGAGAACATGGGAGACGATATTTCTATTACGGTTATTGCAACCGGTTGCCATGCGGCTAAGAAAATGGAACTGGACAGCCTGAATGTTACGAATTTCAACAGACCTGCCGGTATTACACCGCAGGGCGGCGCAGAACCAACCAATTTTGGCACAGAGGATTTGCAGTTGCCTAACTTTATGAAGCGCAATTTCGACTAAGAGAAGAGTAGAAAGCTACGGCCGGTTTTCCGCTATGCCGTAGCTTTTTTTGCAAAATTATACGTACAAAAAGGGTGCAACAGAAAGATTTTGTTCTGCCGCACCCTTTTTAGATGCAATTTTGATTTCGATGCGATGCTGGATTATATGATGACATCACCGGAATAGACAAGACTGGTGCCGCCTGTCATAAACACGGTGTTATCCGTATAGCGTACCATTAAATCACCGCCGCGCAGTTTAACCTTAATATCTTGTTCCTTATTGCAATAGCCGTTTTCCACCGCTGCAACGGCTGCAGCGCATGCCCCGGTACCGCAGGCCCAGGTTTCTCCGGTGCCGCGTTCCCAAACACGCATACGGAGAGTGTTACCGTCGACTACCTTTACAAACTCCACATTCACGCGCTCTGGGAAAATATCAGCATTTTCGATCACCGGCCCGATTTTTTCAATTGGGAGACCATCTACGTTTTCGGAAAAGACTACGCAATGGGGGTTGCCCATGGAAACGCAGGTGATGGAATACGCTTCGCCGCCAATTTCTATGCTGCGGCCGACGATTTCTTCACCCGGCAGTTTGACCGGGATCATACCGGGTGCAAGTTCTGCTTTGCCCATATCCACTTTGGCACTTAAGACCTCTCCGTCATGACGGTATACGCGAATGGCTTTTACGCCGCTTAGTGTTTCAATCGTAATGGTATCACACCGCACCATGCCGCTTTCGTATAAATACTTAGCTACACAACGAATGGCGTTGCCACACATTCTGCCTTCACTGCCGTCTGTGTTAAACATACGCATTTTTGCATTTGCAACCTCAGACGGAGCAATCAGAACGATGCCGTCGCCGCCAATCCCATAATGCCGATCGGAAAAGCGCACGGCAAGGCCTTCAGGATTGTCAATTTTCTGCGTAAAGCAATCAAAATAAATGTAATCATTGCCGGTGCTCTCCATCTTCATGAAGTGTAGCTTCTGCCGTTCTGTCCGCATTTCGTTAATGTTGACAAGCTCGGTAGAAATTTCAGAATACCGGCTCTTTAAGCTGTCTGCAACCGCATTGGCGGTGTCGAGAGAGGTGAGGCAGGGGATGTTCCGTTCAACAGCCTTGCGGCGGATTTTAACACTGTCACGCGTGGGAATTCTGCCTTTCGCGGAGGTAGAGATGACATATTGAATTTTCCCACTCTCCAAAAGCTCCAAAGCGCCAATGCCGGTTTCATGAATTTTAGAAACCTGCTTGGTAGGAATGCCGGCGCCGGTCAGGATAGCGGATGTGCCCGCAGTGGCATAAATGGAAAAGCCCATGTCATGGAATTTCTTAGCTACCTCGAAAATTTCTGCCTTGTCGCTGTCGCGTACGGTGATAAATACACCGCCGTGTTTTTTGAGAGAATATCCGGCACCAATCAAGCCTTTATAGAGTGCCTCTTCAAAGCTGCCGGCAAGACCCAATACTTCTCCGGTGGACTTCATCTCCGGCCCCAAATGCGTATCCACGTTAATGAGCTTTTCAAAGGAGAATACCGGTACCTTCACCGCCACATAAGGCGGCGTTTTGTATAAGCCTGTGCCGTAGCCTAAGTCACGCAGCTTTTTGCCGAGCATGGTTTCTACGGCAAGGTCCACCATAGGAACGCCGGTCACTTTGCTGATGTATGGTACAGTACGGGAGGAACGCGGGTTGACCTCAATTACGTACAGCTCATTCTGGTAAATGAGATACTGAATGTTGACAAGGCCGGTCACATGCAAACCGGCAGACAAAAGCTGCGTACATGCAATGATGCGATCGCGCATATCGTCAGCAACATTTTGCGCGGGGTATACTGCAATGGAGTCCCCGGAGTGAATGCCGGCACGCTCAATATGCTCCATAATGCCGGGGATTAAAATATCCTCGCCGTCACAAATGGCATCCACTTCCAGTTCGGTACCCATTAAGTATTTATCAATCAAGACGGGGTTGGTAATGTTCTGTGCCAAAATGATGGCCATATATTCGCGGATATCCTCCTCGTTAAAGGCAATAATCATATTCTGACCGCCCAATACGTAGGAAGGACGCATCAGGACAGGATAACCGATTTTGGAAGCAATATCAAGCGCTTCCTGGCACGTCATAACCGTATGGCCAATCGGGCGTTTAATGGAAAGCTTTTCTAAAAGAACATCAAAGCGTTCTCTATCTTCTGCTGCAT
>JAQXGO010000058.1 GCA_029006755.1 Clostridia bacterium
TGATTGTCCGTGCCGCCGGAAACAAGGCGTATGCCATTCGCAGTCAATGCATCCGCTAAAGCTGCAGCATTCTTAACAATCTGTGTTTGATACGCTTTGAAAGAAGAAGAAAGAGCTTCTTTAAGACATACAGCCTTCGCAGCAATTACATGCATTAAAGGACCGCCCTGGATACCGGGGAAAATCGCTTTATCAATGAGCTTTGCATGTTCTTCCTTACAGAGTATCATTCCGCCGCGCGGCCCGCGTAAAGTTTTGTGTGTTGTTGTTGTGACAAAATCTGCGTAAGGAACAGGATTGGGATGAAGCCCTGCAGCAACAAGACCGGCAATGTGTGCCATATCAACCATAAAATATGCGCCAACCTCTTTTGCAATTTCGGCAAATTTTGCAAAATCAATTGTACGAGGGTAGGCACTTGCACCGGCTAAAATAAGCTTTGGCTTGCAAGACAAAGCCAAGCGATGCACTTCATCGTAGTCAATTGTATTTGTATCTTCTGTAACACCATAAGGAACAATATTAAAATACTTACCGGAAATATTAACAGGGCTGCCATGACTTAAATGGCCGCCATGCGCGAGGTTCATACCTAAAACGGTGTCGCCGGGGTTTAATACAGCAAAGAAAACAGCAAGGTTTGCCTGTGCGCCGGAATGGGGCTGGACATTTGCATGATCAGCACCAAATATTTTACACGCACGTTCTCTGGCTAAATTCTCAACAATATCAACACATTCACAACCGCCATAATACCGCTTGCCCGGATATCCTTCAGCGTATTTATTGGTTAAGGGCGTGCCCATTGCCTCGATGACGGCATTGGAAACAAAATTCTCTGAAGCAATTAATTCGATTTTATTGCGCTGGCGAGATACTTCGGCTTCAATCGCATCTGCCACCTGCGGATCAACCTTTCTGATTTCATCTGTACTGTACATATAAGAAATAACCTCCCATGAAATAATATACATATTATATACGAAAAGCTTTACTTTTGCAAGTGATTTATGATAAAATAATAATAAAGTGAGGGAATACATTATGGATAAGAAAACAAAAATACAGGGAATACGGGAAATATTTGATACGATCTATAAAGATGCGACATGTACATTGCATTACGAGACCCCATTTCAGCTTTTGGTTGCAACACAGCTTGCAGCTCAATGCACAGATGCGAGAGTCAATATTGTGGCGCCGGCGCTTTTTGCCAAATACCCTGATCCCGAGGCCTTTGCAGGGGCTGACATTTTGGAATTGGAAGAAATGATTCGTTCTACCGGTTTTTTCAGGAATAAAGCAAGAAATTTAAAGGCTTGCGGAGAAGCACTTTGCGTAAGACATGGCGGCGTTGTGCCGGATACGATGGAGGAATTATTAGCATTACCCGGCGTTGGAAGAAAAACAGCGAATCTGGTTTTAGGGGATGCTTTCGGAAAACCCGGCATTGTAGTAGACACACATGCAGGAAGAATTGCAAGAAGACTTGGGCTTACAAAAAATCAAAACCCCACGAAAGTGGAGTTCGATCTGTTAAAAATTGTGCCCAAAGAGTATCAATCAAGATTCTGCCATCAGCTTGTTATGCATGGTAGAGAAGTATGCCGCGCAATGTCGCCAAAATGCGAAAATTGCCCAATCGCTGCATATTGCAACGATGTATCTAAAGGTTAAGATAACTGCGGAGCAGAACTTCAATAATCTCGTCCCGTTCCACATGGTTAATGCGGCTGCGCGCATTCTTATGGCTAGTGATATACGTGGGATCATCCGATATAAGATATCCTACCATTTGGCTAATAGGATTATAACCTTTTTCCTCTAAGGACTCATACACGGCAGATAATATATCGTGTACCTTTTTTGCCTTGTCTGTTTCAATATTGAATTTCATGGTGTTGTCATTTACGCCCATCACTGCCACCGCCTCTCATATTTGTATATAGTATACGCCTTTTTTGGTTAAAATGCAATAGTTTTTTATTACATAAATAATAAATATTCACACCGGTGCAGGAAAAATTACAATTTTATTAATTATGATGAAAGTTTATAAAAAAGAAATAGAATTGTAATAATTGTATTGTAATATATTCTATATTATCTTAAAATCATAAACAACAAAAAGGAGATACTTATATGCAGTTTTTACAAAAACTCAGATGGAAATTGCAGAGCTATATGTGCGGACGGTACGGCATGGATAAGTTATCCACACATTTATACTATGCATCACTGGTGTTGTGGGCGATCAGCCTATTTGTTCGAAGCAGATTGCTATCCGCTCTTTTTTTGGTATTGGTTATCTTTTCGTTATACCGTTGTTTTTCAAAGAATATCGGAAAACGCAATCAGGAACTTATGTGGTATTTAAATACTTTAGCGAAGATAAGGCGTTTATGTGACGGAATAAAGAGACGATGGAGAGATCGAAAAATATTTCGCTACTTCAAATGCAGCTGCGGCAGTCAGCTTCGTGTACCAAAGGGCAAAGGGAAGATAGAAATCACTTGCCCAAAGTGTCACAAAAGCATGATTAGGAGGACATGATTTGTTTGGATATGTTGCACCGATACCGGGGATGCTTTCTGCGGAGGATACCATTCGCTATAAAAGCCTCTATTGCGGCTTGTGCCATACACTAAATAGGAAATACGGGCTGTTTGCGAGAATGACCCTGACGTATGATATGACGTTTTTAGTTTTATTTCTTTCAGCATTTTATGCGCCCGAGGAAAAAACCGGTTATTTGCGCTGCGGTTTGCATCCAATAAAAAAGAGAGTATATGCTGAAAACTGTTTCACAGAGTATGCAGCAGATATGACAATTGCGCTTATTTATCATAAATGTCTTGATGATTGGGTTGATGAGAAAAAAATCACAATGAAAACCGTATCGTCTATTTTGCGACATAGTTATGAAAAAGTCAAAGACTTGCATCCTGTCATTACTGCAAAAATTGAAGAAGAAATGATGAATCTGCAAATGCTTGAAAAGAAGAAAGCCGATGCAGACGCTATTTCGGCTTGCTTCGGCAGACTTTTGGGCTCCATTTTTGTACATAAGAAGACTGTATGGTCTGCCTCTATGTTTCAATTCGGATACAACCTTGGCAAGTTTATTTATTTAGTCGATGCGGTTTTAGATGAAGAAGCGGATAGGAAAAAGGGGATTTATAATCCCATGCAAGCGCTTCCCTTGTCGCAAAAAGAAAAGACAAATGTTTTGACAGTACTGATTGGAAATGCGACAGCTATTTTCGAGAAAATGCCGTTTGTCGAGGATGAGGGACTGATTCGGCATATTTTATATCACGGAGTATGGCAAAAATACTATAAAAAATTCAAAGGGGAAACAGATGGAAAGAGATCCGTATGATGTGTTAGGCATTGATAAAAATGCCACGCCGGAAGAAATTAAAAAAGCTTATCGAAAAAAGGTGAAGGAGTATCATCCGGATCTGCATCCAAATGACGATATGGCGACCAAAAAAATGAATGAGGTGAATGAGGCTTACGATAGGCTTACGAATCCTGAGAAATACAGGCAAACAAGCTTCAATGCACAGCGAAATAGCTATGACGGCAATGGCGAATTTAGCGGGTTTGGCGGATTTAGCGGATTTGATTTCAGTAACTTTGCCGGGTTTTATCGTATGCAAGTCGAATATGATGCAGGGGATAGCCCTGCAATGGCAGGGGCAGTGCGTGCAGTGAACAGTGGCAGAAATCAAGGTGCACTTGAAATATTACAGACGATCGAAGTGGCAAGAAGAAATGCAAGATGGTTTTATGTTAGTGCGGTTGCAAATTATAACTTAGGGAACATTCTGCAGGCAAGTGCACATATACAGGAAGCAATTTTTAAAGATCCGAATAATCTTACGTATCGTCGTGTACAGCAAGTTATGCAACAATCAGGGCAAACGTATCGCGCAGACGGCGGGATGACGATTATTACAAGTTACATGCAAAGAATTTGTTTAGGCCTTTGTCTTGCAAGACTGTTTTGCCCGTGGTGCTGCTAATCTTTCTGCCTTTGTATTTTTCTAAAAAATCTTGTTTTTTGTTTTTGGCTGTGGTATAATATGTTTTTAGGCGTAAAAGCCAAGAACAAGGAGTGGTTTTTTTGAAAAGAGAGAACATAAGAAATATCGCCATTATCGCGCACGTTGACCACGGCAAAACAACGCTGGTAGATGCCATGCTGCACCAAAGCGGTATTTTTCGTGAGAATGAACAAGTTGTGGAACGCGTCATGGACTCTGATGCAATCGAAAGAGAACGTGGTATTACAATTTTGGCAAAGAATACTGCACTGTTTTATAAAGATGTAAAAATAAACATCATTGATACACCGGGTCACGCCGATTTTGGCGGTGAGGTTGAACGCGGCCTTAAAATGGCGGACGGTGTAATTCTACTGGTTGATGCATTTGAAGGATGCATGCCGCAAACAAGATTTGTATTAAAAAAGGCGCTTGAAATGAATCTTGTGCCTATTGTTGTTATCAATAAGGCGGATAGACCCAATGCAAGACAGTTGGCTGTTGCGGATGAAGTGTTGGAGTTGCTTTTGGACTTAGATGCTACGGAGGAACAGTTATAAGCCCCCATTATTTACGCATCCGGCAGAGACGGTTGGGCTTCCACAGATCCGGAGGTTCCGGGTAAGGATTTAAAAGTTCTTTTTGACTTGATTTTAGACGTAATTCCTGCCCCTGCAGGTGAGGAAAATCAGCCTTTTCAGATGCTCGTTTCCAATATTGATTTTGATAAGTATACCGGCCGTATTGCTGTTGGTAAAATTCAAAGAGGGCATATCAGTGTCGGCGATCCGGTCACCATTTGCTGTTATGGCAAGGAAGAAACAAGAGTTGCCCGTGTCAATACCTTGCATACATACAGTGGTCTTTCTAAGACAGAAACAGAGTCTGTTCATACCGGTGATATTGCAGCAATCTCAGGCATTGCAGACATCAATATTGGGGATACAATCTGTGCTTATGACAATGCTGCACCGCTGCCGTTTGTTGAAATTGACCGGCCGGTACTATCTATGACTTTCTCGGTAAATGACAGTCCGTTCGCAGGGAAAGATGGAGAATACGTTACCTCACGGCATTTGCGTGCGCGTCTTTACAAGGAATTGGAATCCAATATAAGTCTCTCTGTGGAAGATACAGATTCAACGGAGGCATTCATTGTATCGGGACGCGGCGAATTGCATCTGTCTGTTTTGATCGAAAATATGCGTCGGCAAGGATACGAGTTTCAGGTTTCCCGACCGAGCGTAATAACAAAAACCATTCATGGGATTATACATGAACCGATTGAACATTTAATGGTTGATGTCCCGGAGGAGTATACAGGAGCTGTTATTGAAAGTGCAGGACTGCGCCGGGCTGTTTTAGTTAATATGTCACCCGGGGCACAGGGATTCTCCAGAATTGAATTTAAAATTTCATCCCGCGGTTTATTAGGATTTCGGAGCCAGCTTCTGACAGAAACACGTGGCACTTGTGTTATCAATCATTATTTTGATTCCTATGAACCGGTAAGCGGCGAAATACCCGGCCGGCCACGCGGCTCTTTGGTTGCTTTCGAAGATGGAGAAGCGGTATCATACGGCCTTTTCAATGCGCAGGATAGAGGGGTTATGTTTATTGGCCCGGGCGAAAAGGTATACGAAGGTATGGTTGTAGGAGAAAATAGCCGTGCAGAAGATGTTGTTGTGAATGTCTGCAAAAGAAAGCATGTTACCAATATGCGTGCTTCCGGTTCCGATGAAGCCCTTCGCCTTACACCGCCGAGGAATATGAGTCTTGAACAGTACATCGAGTTTTTGGCTGATGACGAGTTATTAGAGGTTACGCCAAAAATGCTACGCATTCGGAAACGGATTTTAAAGAATGATTTGCGTGCAAAGAAAAAAGCAAACGAGAAATAAATTTCGACGAACCCGACACACTGTCGGGTTCGCTCTATTGTTTTATCCTGTTTTTTTCTCGGTCATATACTTTAGCTTTGTAGCATTCCCGCCACGAATGTGCCTTTCAGATTTATTCTCATCAAGGATAGCGCGCACAGCGATGGCTAGCCCCATATTTACGCGTGGTAAACGCTCAACAATATCCTTATGTACAGTACTTTTGCTAATACTAAATTTTTTTGCGGTGTCTCGAATCGTGGTCCTATTTTCAATGATGTAGCTTGCGAACTGAGATGCCCGTTCTTCAATGTAATCCTTCATAGGGACGCCTCCTTTTAAGCTGCTTGTAACAATATATGCATGTAAAAAAGAGGGTATACATTGATTTGTTATTCTTCTGCATGATCCTGATACAAGCATATACTTATTCTGTAAACAGTAATATAATTTGTCGCTAATAGAAAAAATGGTTGAAAAAGTTTAAACTCTGTGTTATGATATAAAGAGTTTATGAAGACAAATCCGCAATTAAACTGGACAAAACGTTGCCTACCAGTCTTGCACAGGCCAGCGCTTCTTCCATAGTATTTCCGTTAGAACCGATTTCAATTAACAGGCTGCCGGGAGAGGCATGCCCATTAAATCGTTCTGTACGAAGGTGAAGAGGACGCGCGAGCCCCGGATACATAGTACAAAGCTTTTTTTGCAGTTTCAAACCAAGGGATAGGTTTTCTTGCCAATTCGGATGGGGAAGACCGCCTGCATCAGTGCCAATGACAACTAAGGCTTGTGCCGTATTTTGTCCGTCTATTTTGGCGAGTGTCTTTAAATATGTGCCATCTGAACCTTGAATGGCATCACGATGCAAATCAATCACAATTTGAATGCTCGGATGATCCGATAATTCTTTTTCTATGGTTTGCAAGGAACGTCCATAGCAACCGCTGTAAGAAGGATAGTCATGACTTGTTGTGTTGTGAATAGCTGATACGCCGTTTTTTTCTAATACGGATGCCAGTTCCTGCCCAACGCGGCATATATTGAGTGCCGGGTCCTCTATTCGATATGCATCTGAGGCAGTATAGTTAAATTCTTCTGAAGGCGTGTATGCTTCGGATGTGTGCGTATGTACAATGAGAACCTTAGGAGCGTCATTTGTAAGCGGAAATGGTTTTTCTAAAAGCGCATTCGTGTCGAAGGTATATCCGGGACTGTTTTTAATTTGCAACGTATCTTGCACAATAGCCGGATCAGACGAAAAAGTATGTTCTTCTTCAGGCGCAGGACTTGGCTGTGCATATTTATTCTTGGATGGGGATATAGATGCTTTATTTGTTTTCGAAACTGAAACGGGAATTGCAGCAAGCTTTACAGCAGTAAAATCAAAACTCTCTTCTGAGGATGAAAAAACAATGTCTGACGGCATCTTTACGCCAAAAACTTTGCTACATGGCAGTAGTATTCTGCCAAATATGCAAAATACGAAGACTAAAACAAAGAAGAAAAGGTATTTAAAATATATTTTTTTTCGCATAGAGCACCTCAAACAACTAAAGTATGTATACTATACTTTATGGACAAGAACCAGGCTTTATGCGCAAAAATGAAAGGAGCATATAATGATTATAAAAGGGAAAATCTTTGGAACCAATGCAGATTGTCTAACCATACAGGGAGATAAAATTATCGATATCGGGAAAGAAATCGATGGGGAAGTCCTTGATTTTGGAAACATGCTGGTGTTGCCGGGTTTTATTGACATTCATACCCATGGTGCAATGGGGAAAGATACAATGGACGGCGATGATATTGCGATGCAAACAATTAAAAAGCATATGGCAGACCATGGCGTAACTTCCTATTGTCCGACAACTGTTACAATGCCGGCAGAGAATATTTGTATGTCTGCAAAGGCGGCAATGCGGAATCGGTTGGGAGAAGGTGCAGAAATTTTAGGGATGCATTTGGAAGGACCTTTTTATGCAGAAGCATATAAAGGTGCACAAAATCCCGCTTATTTAAGGCTTCCGGATGTATCTCTGATGCAGGAAATTTTAGAAGGATCGGAACATTTTATTCGGATTGTCAGCCTTGCCCCTGAATTGAAAGGGGCGAGTGATGTGATTCGCTTTCTGGCAGAGAATGGGGTAGTCGTTTCTGCGGGGCACAGCGCTGCTGACTATGATACCGTTATGAACGCCATCAACTACGGACTTTCCCATATCACGCATCTTTATAATGCACAATCCGGCTTGAATCATCGTACGCCTAATGTTACCGGGGCTGCTCTTTCCAGCAAAAAAGTTACTGCAGAGCTAATTTGTGACGGACTGCATGTACATCCTGCGGCAGCTCGTATCGCAATTGCTGCAAAGGGAGTAGATCGAATTGCATTGATTAGCGATAGTATCAGTGCTGCCGGTATGCCGGATGGTACATATTCACTTGGCGGCCAGCGTGTGACAGTGAAGGAAGGTGTCGCAACGATTGACAATGGGACAATTGCAGGCGGAATATCCAACGTTTTTGATTGCTTTTGTAACGTTGTCCGTTGGGGAATCTCTATTGAAGATGCTGTTCGTATGGCATCAGAGAATCCTGCACGTATTGTTGGTGCAACTCGAAAAGGAAAAATCCGAGTGGGATACGACGCAGATTTAATTGTAGTAAACGATAGATTAGAACTTGTTGCCGTTATTGTCCGAGGACAGGTTTGGATGAATCATTATTCCAAATAACAAAAAAGGGAGTGGCGAGATGGCTCGCCACTCCCTTTCATTGCTGTTATTTACTTATATTACGCTCAGCAATTTCGATTGCCTTAGTGACAATGTTACCGCAGTCTCTTGAACTAACAGCACCCCAGCCCTGCTGTCTTACCACATCATACACGCCTAATTCTCGTGCAATTTCTTGCTTTAACGTGTCACTCATCATACCTCTGCCTCTCAAAATTATCCCCCTCATTTCATATAATCACCGCATTTGCGGTACAAGGTTAGTATTCCACGAAAATAATACATTATGAAGGTACTATATGGTGAGCATGCCGCCTTCTGTTTGAAGAAGCATCAATACATTTTCTTCTCGTCCTGTTTCGGCATTTAAATAAATCAGAAATGTCTTTTCATCCACATGACACTTGAATTCCCAGCAATACACTTCACTGGCTGCATTCGTAGGAATCATACATAATTGACTGTTTTCGACATTCACAACCCGGCTCAGCTTTTTCGCGGCTTCCTCATTTGAAAGCGTTGTCTGAGGAAGTTGTCGTTCTGTATGATTCATAATATATCCACTTGCTTCAAATCCAAGAATTTCACCTGAATCTAACGCAACCTTTACTTTAATTAAATCCGGATAATAGATTACATTGTCTGCCTTATAGGCGTAATTTATGGTTACAATATTATTTTTTATTTCAAAATAGCTATTCTGCATGTTGAAAATACCGTGCTGGGAAAGATATTCGGATGCTTTGGCTTTAGCTTCATCTATTTCAATTTTTTGTTCATATACAGAGCGGTTATCGAGCATTTGCAATAACATTCCGCCTTTTTTTGTCAGTTGCAATGTAATGCGACGATTTTTTTGTGCATTTTTAGGTGTGACAGAAAACATATAAGTAGGTAATCTGCCGCCACATTCGCCTTCATATTTTATTTCACCATTTCGTTCTTCGGAAACAATAGAAGGCACACGGCTTTGCGCTTCTTCAAATGATATTTCACCCTGCATACTTAAAAGCGATGATTCTTTTGTCTGTACATGATCAGAAAAAGGGCCGTCATAAATCAATGACGGATAGTCTTTGAAATTCTTTTCGATTTGTTCCATACCGCTTGCTAAAGCAACAGCTCCGCCGAATTTTGAAGGATTTTTAAACTGATATTCGCCACTGGATACCTTGCCTTGCAATTCATATAAGGAATCTTTAAGGGTTACAGCGTAACGACTTAGGGAAAGCATTGTGTTTTGCTCTTCGTCTGTAACTAAAGGATTATCCATATATCGTAAGGAAAGGGTATAGGTGAAATCGCCAACCTGAGATAAGAATTTTGCGGTATTCTCAATCAAAACATCAGAAAGCGGCAACTGGCCTAAATTGGAACTTGCAGAAGCAGCTTTTGCGTATGTGTCATTCGATAGTCGAATCATCGTTTTGGGATCAGTGATTACCACACCCTTTGCCAGATTAGTTTCTATTGTCGATACATGTTGCACCAGTTCATTAAAAGCGCGGCTATACTGCATGTTTAACTGATTTTTATAATCAGCGCTCATTTTTGCTTCATAGGCAAAAACTGCAACAAAAATAATGATCAATCCTACAATTACAGAGTACATATGTCGATCTATCAGCCTGTTTTTAAAGTCCTTTAATTTTTCTTTTATACGCATAGTATTCCTCCATAATAATTCTTTTGTTATTCTTTCATATAATAAAAAAATTATGCAGCGAACAAACAAAATATATGCATCTGGACACGCACAGATGGCGTTTTTGATGCATACAATATGGAAGTAAATAATAAAAGGGAGGAAAGAATGTGCTGATATACATATTAGATTTTTTATTCCGCGGCTTATGTATGATTTCTTACGTGAGTCAAGCCGGCTCATTTCCTCGGCCGCTTTCACAAGAAGAGGAGGATCATTATGTGGCCCGCTGGGAAAACGGAGATGAAGAAGCAAGGAACATTTTGATAGAACATAATTTAAGACTCGTAGTGCATGTTGTCAAAAAGTATCAGGGCACAGGAATTGATGGAGATGATTTAATCTCCATTGGTACGATTGGTCTTATTAAAGCAGTCAATACATACAATCGAGATAAAAAGATTCGTATTGCAACCTATGCGGCAAGGTGTATAGAAAATGAAGTATTAATGGTTTTGCGAGCAAATAGAAAACTGCAAAATGAGGTGTCCTTATATGACCCGATTGGTTTTGATAAAGAAGGAAATGAAGTCAGCCTCTTGGATATTTTGGACAGTTCGGATGAGGATATAACAGATCGAATTGAATTAAAAAGCAAGGTACAAAAACTGTATAGTTCTATTGCTAAGGTGCTGAAGCCAAGAGAAAAAAAGGTGATCGAAATGCGGTATGGACTTGGCGGATATGAAGAGGGGACGCAAAAGGAGATTGCCGGCAAATTAGGAATATCGCGTTCCTATATAAGCCGCATTGAAAAGAAGGCAATTCAAAAACTTGTAGAAGCGATGGAACCCATTTAGATTATAGGTATAATCTGTACAAATCCGTTTAAAAATTAGGCAGTCTGTCGAAAAAGCCCGGCATTTACTAGACTTTTTCGACAGACTGCCTCTTTCGTATTGAAGAATTTTCAATCCTTTGTACATAATTTCATAATTTTATTCATTTTGCAGCTATTTTGACGTTAATGTTTGTTAGGTAAATATTTCCAGACTACTTGACTAAAATTAGCTGAATTGTTTTTTTAATAAAAATTATAAAAAACTCTTGCATTTGTGTCAATCTTGTAGTATAATATTTTAGATTTAATACACACGCTCATGGAGAATGTACTGTTCCGCAAGGTGTACAGTCGCTGAAATGGGCGGAGGTAAAAACATTTTTGGAGGTGCTGATTATGTCAGTAGTCGCGATGAAACAATTATTGGAA
>JAQXGO010000059.1 GCA_029006755.1 Clostridia bacterium
GAGGTAAAATAATGTCACTATTCACAAATAAAACTTTACTAATCACCGGCGGCACCGGTTCATTCGGGAATGCGGTTTTGAATCGCTTTCTAAAAACAGACATTGGAGAGATCCGGGTTTTTTCACGTGACGAAAAGAAACAAGACGACATGCGGCACGAATTTCAAGCAACGATGCCGGAGGCGGCGGGAAAAATAAAGTTTTATATTGGCGATGTACGTGATTTACAATCCGTAAAGAACGCCATGCACAGTGTTGACTACATTTTCCATGCGGCAGCATTAAAACAGGTACCTTCCTGCGAATTCTTCCCGATAGAAGCAGTGAAAACCAACGTACTTGGCACAGAAAATGTGCTGACAGCAGCGATTGATGCCGGCGTTCGCAACATTGTATGCCTATCTACAGATAAGGCTGCATATCCTGTCAATGCCATGGGCACCTCAAAAGCAATGATGGAAAAAGTCATTGTTGCAAAAGCCAGAACGATTGCACCGGAAAAAACAAAAATCAGCTGTACAAGGTATGGAAACGTCATGTGTTCCCGCGGCAGTGTGATTCCGCTTTGGATTGACCAGATTAAAAAGGGCGAAGCGATTACCATTACTGAACCGAAGATGACGCGCTTTATTATGTCCTTGGAGGAAGCGGTAGACCTGGTTCTCTTTGCTTTTGAAAAGGCGGAGAGCGGAGACATTATGGTGCAGAAGGCACCGGCCTGTACGATCGAAGTGTTGGCGATGGCTGTCAAAGAGCTTTTTGATAAAGAAAACAAGTCTGCAATTCGCGTGATCGGTATCCGGCATGGTGAAAAAATGTACGAAACACTTCTCACCAATGAAGAATGTGCCGGTGCCGTAGACATGGGTGATTTTTATCGCGTGCCTGCGGACAAGCGTAGCCTAAACTACGACAAGTATTTTAAAGAAGGCAATATTAAACGGACAGCTTTATCAGAGTTTAACTCTAATAACACAGACTTGTTAACTGTTGATGAGGTAAAAGAAAAACTTTTAACGCTTGCGTATATTAGGAAACAGTTATGAAGGATATTCAAAGAGGCATTATTCAACTCGTATACAGCGGAATAACCGGGGAAAAGGCAGAGATTCCGGATAATTTTGATTGGCAGCAAGCTCTGCGAGCGGCGCGCGCGCATGGGATTGAGGTACTGCTTTATTTTGGCATTTTTCATTCCAAAATCAAAATGCCGGAGGATCTGCTTTTGGAACTTAAAAACCGTGTTTTTTTGTTAGCAAGTCAGGATGCCAAGCAAGGATATGCCATTCGAACGCTTATGCAGGCCTTTGATGCCAAAAGAATTTCTTATCTTTTATTGAAGGGTGCGGCACTCAAAAACTACTATCCGCATCCCGAAATGCGCCATATGCTGGATGCGGATATCCTGATACAAATAGAAGAGTATGATAAAATAAAAGAGATTATGGAGGAACTCGGCTATACGTTTCACTTGGAGAGCAACCACGAGTATATATGGATCAAGGATGCAATGCAGGTGGAATTGCATAAGTATCTGATCCCTTCTTATAACAAAGATTTTTTTGCATATTTTGGTAGCGGATGGGATTTTGTGCGTAAGACGCAAGACGGGCGATGCAGCATGAAGGACGAGGATTATTTTATCTATCTTTTTGTGCATCTTGCCAAGCATTACCGGGATAGCGGCATCGGCATAAAGCCGTTTGTGGATTTATGGGTCTATCGAAGGGCAAAACCGGATTTGAATGAAGCCTATATGGAGAAAGCAATGCAAAAATTGCAACTCTTTTCCTTTTATGAAAATTGCATGCAACTTTTACAGGTGTGGTTTGCGAAAGGAGAAGAGAATGCGGTCACAGAACGAATGACTTTGCATATTTTCTCTGCCGGCGAAAATGGGACAATCGAAAACCAACAACTTTCCAAGGCGCTTAAAGAGCGAAATGCCATGCAGAGTAAAAAGAATTTGCACACAAAGCTTTTCTTTAAGGAGATTTTTCCGGTATACAGTACCATGAGAAAAAAGTATCCAATTTTAGAAAAAGTACCTATCCTATTACCGGTCTTTTGGCTGATACGAATTGCTTCTGTCATATTATTTAAAAGAGAAGAGATAAAAAACAGTGCAGAAAAAATGCATAGACTAACGAAGGAAAATATTGATGCCTACGAAGAGCAGCTTCGTTTTGTTGGATTGGATTATAATTTTGGGGAGAACAAGAAATGAAAATTTTAGTCACAGGCGCAAAGGGATTTGTGGGAAAGAATTTATGTGCTTCCTTACAGAATATACTGGAGGGAAAGGATCGGACAAGGCCGGCTCTTTCCTTGGATGCAATCTATGCGTATGATATAGATACAGAGCCTGCACTGCTGGAA
>JAQXGO010000060.1 GCA_029006755.1 Clostridia bacterium
TAAGATGCATGAGGGTGACACCGGTTCCCCTGAAGTGCAGATTGCATTACTGACAGAGAGAATCAATCATTTGAATGAGCATCTGAAGGTACACAAGAAGGATCATCATTCAAGACGCGGTCTTCTCATGATGGTTGGTCAGCGGCGTGGTCTTTTGAACTATCTGATGAAGAAAGATATCACAAGATATCGTGAACTCATCGCAAAACTTGGCCTTAGAAAGTAACAAATTGGCTTGCCGCAGAGGAAACTTTGCGGCAAGCTTTGTTATTTCTAAAGCCCATCAAGGATGGCTGTCGGTGCTTTAGCGTTTATATAATCGCTTTCTTTTAGAGAACGCTTATATAAGTGCTAAGACCCGGCGGCCGAAGTATAAAATTTTGGAGGTTATGAAATGGAAAGAAAATTTCAAACTACACTGGCGGGTCGCCCACTTGTATTTGAAACCGGTAAATTAGCACAGCTTGCAAGCGGTTCGGTTTTGGTCCGCTATGGCGATACGGTTGTCATGGCAACCGCTACAATGTCTGCAAAGCCGAGAGAGGGGATAGATTTTTTCCCGCTTTCTGTTGATTATGAGGAAAAACTTTATGCAGTAGGCAAAATTCCCGGCGGATTTATCCGCAGAGAGGGAAAGCCTTCTGAAAAGGCTATTTTGGCCTCTCGTGTTATTGACAGACCTATCCGTCCGCTTTTTCCGTCTGATCTTAGAAATGATGTAACGGTTATTACGACCGTTATGTCTGTAGAACAGGATAACTCACCGGAAATTGCTGCTATGATCGGTGCTTCTGCCGCAATCTGCATTTCGGATATTCCTTTTGCAGGCCCGATTGCCGGTGTGCAGGTTGGCCTTGTAGATGGTGAACTGATTATAAATCCGACGTTGGAACAGCGCGCAAAGAGTACATTGCAGCTGACAGTTGCCGGCACGATGGAAAAGGTAAACATGATTGAAGCCGGCGCCCATGAAGTGCCGGAGGATATTATGCTGAAGGCTATTTTGCTCGCCCATGAAGAAATCAAAAAGATTTGTGCATTTATAAAAGAGATTGCCGCAGAGGTTGGCAAGGCAAAGCGTGAATATGAGCATATTGTTGTAGAGGAATCCCTTTTTGAAGAAGTAAAGGCACTTTTCTCCGATAAGGTAAAGGCAGCATTGGATACCAATGACAAAACAGTGCGTGACGAGAGATTAAAGCCCGTTTATGAAGAAGTATACGAAAAGTTTGCAGATAGGGAAATCGAACCAGCTGCACTGGATGCTGTGATGTACAAGCTACAGAAATACATTGTTCGTCGCTGGATTTTGGACGAAGGCAAGCGTGTGGACGGCAGAGGTCTTTTTGATATTCGCCCGTTGGCAGCAGAGGTTGGCCTCCTGCCGCGTGTACATGGCTCAGGTCTCTTTACGCGCGGACAAACGCAGGTTATGTCTATTGTCACTTTAGGCGCTATGGGTGATATGCAGATGCTGGACGGCATTGATACAGATGAGTATAAGCGTTACATGCATCATTATAATTTCCCATCATACAGCGTTGGCGAAACCAGACCTTCTCGCGGCCCCGGCAGACGTGAAATCGGACATGGTGCTTTAGCAGAACGCGCACTGGAGCCGGTGATTCCCAGTGAGGCTGAGTTCCCCTATGCTATCCGTGTGGTTTCTGAGGTACTTAGTTCCAACGGTTCCACTTCTCAGGGTAGTGTTTGCGGCAGCACACTGGCATTGATGGATGCAGGTGTACCGATTAAGGCGCCGGTTGCCGGCATTTCTTGCGGTCTTGTTACGGAGGGTGATCGCTTTATCACCATGACGGATATTCAGGGCCTGGAAGACTTTTTTGGCGATATGGACTTTAAGGTTGCCGGCACCAAGAAGGGGATTACAGCGATTCAGGTAGATATTAAAATAGACGGTCTTACACCGGAAATCATTGAGCGTGCATTGGCCCAGACAAGGGAAGCACGAATTAAGATTTTAGATGAAATTATGCTGCCATGCATTGGACAGCACCGCGAACAGCTTTCGCCGTATGCGCCGAAGATTTTGACTATGAATATTGATGTGGACAAAATTCGTGACGTTATTGGTACAGGCGGTAAGGTCATTCAGAAGATTATAGCGGAAACAGGCGTTAAAATTGATATTGAAGATGACGGCAGAGTATTCATTGCGACTGTTGACCTTGCAGCAGGCGAAAAGGCAATGCGCATTATCAAGGGGATTGTAAGCGATGTCGAACCCGGTCAGGAATTTACCGGCAAGGTCGTTCGCATTATGAACTTTGGCGCATTCGTTGAATTTTTGCCGGGCAAGGATGGCCTTGTGCATATCTCCAAGCTGGACAAAAAACGCGTGGAGAAGGTAGAGGACGTTGTCAATATCGGAGATACAATAGACGTTCGCGTCATAGAGGTTGATAAGATGGGCAGAATCAATCTTGCCAGAATTTTACCAAAGGAAGATCAGTAATTGGAATTTCAACTTGCAAACGGTCTAAGAGTTGTCTGCGCGCATATGCCTTATATGCGTTCTGTGGCTGTAGGTGTTTTTGTAGGTGTTGGTTCTCGTATGGAAACAGAAAGGGAGAATGGCATCAGTCATTTTATTGAGCATATGCTCTTTAAAGGCACAAAACGGCGTTCGGCACAAGAAATTGCTTGTGAAATGGATGCTATTGGCGGCAACTTAAACGCCTACACCACCCGAGAATATACATGTTTTTACGCAAAGGCGGTACAAGAGGAGATCGAAAGGCTTTTCGATATTCTGTCTGATATGTGTCTGTCATCCGTTTTTGCACCAAGGGATATTGAGCTTGAACGCAGTGTGATTCTGGAAGAAATCAATATGTATGAAGACTCGCCGGAGGATGTTGTGCTCGAGATGCTTTCGCGGAATGCTTGGGGAGAAAACGCCTTAGGGCGCAGCATTGCAGGTAAGACACAGACGGTAAGTGCTATTACAGGTCAGGAAATTAAAGGTTTTTGGGAAACGTATTACCAGGGTGCAAATACTGTGGTGTCTGTTGCGGGCAATTTTGATGTGGCGTTAGTCGAACGGCTGGCAAAGCAATATTTTGGCGGTATGGGCACAGGGCATTGTGCGCAGTATCAACCGGCACAGTTTGACGCAACACATGCTACAAGAGAAAAGGATATTGAGCAGACCCATTATGCGATTGCTTATCCCGGTGTATCTCAGAATGCGCCGGAGCGGTATAGCATGGCAGTACTTGCCAATGCTTTTGGCGGCGGTATGTCGTCTAGGCTTTTTCAAAAAATCCGTGAAGAGAAAGGGCTTGTCTATTCTGTTTATGCCGCACCGGATGCATTTCGATATGAAGGTATGCTGATGGTCTACGCAGGCATGTCCCCGGAGCATACAGAACAGGTGCAAACGCTGATACAGGAAGAAGTGGAAGATGTTGCGAACAACGGGCTGACGCATGAGGAAGTCATTCGCGGTATCAGCCAACTGAAAAGCGGATATGTTATGGGGCTTGAAAGTGTGAGCGGCCGTATGCAATCGCTCGGGCGAAGTATTCTTCTGTATGGCACAGCAAAGACAGAAGAAGAGGTTTTAGCCGGTATAGCCGGTGTTACAGAGGACGAAGTCCGTTTGTTAGCAAAAAAAGTTTTCACGGCAGACTTTGCAGAGGCTTTGGTTTGCCCGAAGAAATAGAAAGGATAGAACCGATATGCTAAATGCAGAAAAAACAATGGAAAAGATTGTAAATCTATGCAAAGGAAGAGGCTTTGTATATCCCGGTTCCGAAATTTACGGCGGTCTTTCAAATGCATGGGATTACGGCCCTTTAGGTGTAGAATTTAAGAATAATATCAAAAAAGCTTGGTGGAAAAAGTTTATTACAGAATCCAAGTACAATGTCGGTCTTGATGCGGCAATTTTAATGAATCCGCAGGTTTGGGTAGCCAGCGGCCATGTTGGCGGCTTTAGTGACCCGCTTATGGATTGCAGAGAATGTAAAGCACGTTATCGCGCAGACAAGCTGATTGAGGACTACATGGCAGAGAATGGCGAAAGCGAAACCGTAGATGGGTGGAGCAATGAGAAAATGCTGGCCTATATTCGGGACAAGGAGATTCCATGCCCGAAGTGCGGTAAACATAATTTTACAGATATTCGTAAGTTTAATCTGATGTATAAGACCTTTCAGGGGGTAACAGAAGATTCCTCTTCAGAGCTTTACATGCGCCCGGAAACAGCACAGGGCATCTTTGTAAACTTTAAAAATGTACAGCGTACAACGAGAAAAAAGGTTCCTTTTGGGATCGGACAGATCGGGAAGTCCTTCCGGAATGAAATTACACCCGGCACCTTTATTTTCCGTATTCGCGAATTTGAGCAAATGGAACTGGAATTCTTCTGCAAACCCGGCGAGGATTTAAAATGGTTTGCATATTGGAAGGATTTTTGTAAAAATTGGCTGTTGTCTCTTGGAATTCGGGAAGAAAATCTTAAACTGCGTGATCATTCGCAGGAAGAACTTTCTCATTATTCTAATGCGACAACGGATATTGAATTTATGTTCCCCTTTGGTTGGGGAGAGCTTTGGGGCATTGCAGACAGAACTGACTTTGACTTAAAGCAGCATGCGGCACATTCCGGAGAAACGTTGGATTATATGGATCCGGTAACGAACGAAAAATATGTTCCGTATTGTATCGAGCCTTCTCTTGGTGCCGACCGTGTCACATTGGCATTTTTAGTAGATGCGTATGATGAGGAAGCTTTGGAGGGCGGTGATGTCCGTACGGTACTTCGCCTGCATCCTGCGCTTGCACCGATTAAAGCAGCTGTTCTGCCTCTTTCCAAAAAACTTTCGGAGGGTGCCGAGGAACTGTATGAGGCACTTTCTAAGAAGTTTATGTGTGAGTATGATGAGGCCGGCAGTATTGGTAAGCGGTACAGAAGACAGGACGAAATTGGGACGCCTTTCTGCATCACCTATGATTTTGACAGCGTAGAGGATAAGAGCGTAACCGTTCGTCATCGCGATTCTATGGAACAGGAACGCGTGAAAATTGAAGATTTAGAAGCATATCTGGAGAAGTATTTCGTATTCTAAAGTATAAGCAAACTTAGAACGGAAGGAAGGTAGCTATGAACTATCTGGAGAAATATAATAAATGGCTTGCATACGATAAAATGGATGACGAGATAAAATTAGAGTTAATAGCCATCGGAGACGATGAACAGGAAATCAAGGAGCGCTTTCTTTCTGACATGCAGTTCGGTACAGCCGGCTTGCGCGGCATACTCGGCGCGGGAACGAACAGAATGAATGTTTATACTGTAAGAAAAGCAACACAAGGTCTTGCTCTTTATATTAAGGAAAAAGGCGGCGAAAGCAGGGGCGCAGTCATTGCCTATGATAGCCGGCATTACTCACCCGAGTTTGCAATGAAAACAGCACAGGTTTTGGCAGGAAATGGGATTCGCGTATATTTATTTGAAAGTCTTCGTCCAACACCGGAACTGAGCTTTGCTGTGCGGCATTTGGGTTGTGAGGCAGGCGTTGTGATTACGGCCAGCCATAACCCTGCAAACTACAATGGGTACAAGGTGTATGGCAGCGATGGCGGACAGCTGGAAGGCGCAGCCGCAGACTATGTGTTTGAGAAGATGGAAAGCATTGATATTTTTGATGATATTGTTGAAGCAGAGAAAGATAGCCCACTCATCAAGATGATTAGCGATGAGGTAGACATACCTTATTATGAGGCAGTTTTGTCTCAAAGGATTCATACAGATATTGCAAAGGCGGCCGGGGAACTGAAAATTGTTTACACGCCGTTTCATGGTGCAGGTGCTGTGCCGGTTAAAGAGGTCCTTCGACGAGCCGGATTTAAAATGGTGTATGTAGTACCTGAGCAGGAACAGCCGGATGGCGCATTTCCTACTGTAAAAAGTCCGAACCCGGAGGATAAAGAAGGCTTTGCTATGGCCATAGAACTGGCTGACAAAATGGGGGCAGACTTAATCATTGGTACAGATCCGGACTCTGACCGTGTAGGCGTTTTGGCAAGAGATACAAATGGTTCTTTTGTAGCCCTGACGGGCAACATGACAGGCGTGTTGTTAACAGAGTATATTTTATCCCAAAAAACAGGCCTTGGCCTTCTGCCAAAGAATCCGTATGTGGTGAAAACAATTGTCACCAGTGAAATGGTTCGCGCTGTTACGGACTATTATGGTGTAGAATTGGTTGATGTATTAACCGGCTTTAAATATATCGCAGACACCATAAAGGTGCATGAAGAAAAGGGCGATATGAATTATGTGTTCGGTTTTGAAGAAAGCTACGGATATTTAGTCGGCGGGTATGCAAGAGATAAGGATGCGGTTTCTGCTTCCTTGATTATTGCAGAAATGGCGGCATGGTATCAAAGCCGAGGGATGACATTGTGCGATGTCATGCGGGAACTCTATGCGAAATATGGCGTGTACAAGGAATGGACAAAGAATATTTATTTAGAAGGTGCTGAAGGCGCTGAAAAAATAAAGACAATTATGGAAAATCTGCGGCATAAGGTGCCGGAAACCATTGGATGGTCTAAGGTGGTTGCCTACTCTGACTTTAGCACAGGCAAGCACTACAATCTTCTTGAAGAAACGGAGGAACCGGTTCAACTGCCGAAATCCAACGTATTGCGTTTTGAACTGGAAGATAAAAGCTGGGTGGCCTTCCGGCCTTCCGGCACGGAACCAAAGCTGAAGGTATACGCTGGCGTGGCGAGGGGGAATATCGATGCCAAAATCAGCGCAATCTCGGAAAGTGTTTCGGAGCTTCTCTGCATAGGAGGATAAAATGCGTATTGATAAATTCTTAAAGGTTTCTCGTTTGATAAAGCGGCGTACGGTGGCTAATGAGGCTTGCGGTGCCGGGCGTGTCAGCATTGGCGGCAAGGCAGTAAAGGCAGGCGCGGATGTGAAAATCGGAGATGTAGTGGAGATTGGTTTTGGAGAGAAAAAAATCCGCCTTCGGGTTTTGTCTCTCAGCGAGCATGTGACCAAGGAAGCGGCTTCCTCCATGTATGAAATTATTGGTGAGAACTAAAAGGAGAGAGCTTCTTTTCGCGATGAAGCGTAAAGAAGCTCTTTTTCTAATTTTCATGCAAAAAATTCGACAAAATCAATAAAAGCTATTGACAAATGGTACAGAATGTGCTTTAATAGTATACGTTTACAAAAAGTAAACAAAAAGTATATTTTCTTTAAATTCCCATAATATGGAAGTGACGATCGTATGATCAAAATTGGCGATAAAATTAGGAACTTGCGGCTTAAGAATAATTTAACGCAATCGGAGCTTGGAAATCGTTGCGATTTAACCAAAGGTTTTATTTCACAGCTCGAAGCGGATAACACGTCCCCCTCGCTTTCAACACTTGAGGATATTTTGCGTTGTTTAGGCACAAGCTTTCAGGAATTTTTCAGCGATGAGAAACGTGAAAAACTGGTGTATACGGACGAGGATGTTATTATAAAAGATTTTGGAGATAAACGTGTGTTTTGGTTAGTGTCTGATGCACAGAAAAATGAGATGGAGCCTGTCTTGATTGAACTTTCATGCGGCGCCGAAACGGCGGCAGAGCCGCCGCATGCAGGAGAAGAGTTTGGGTATGTTTTAGGGGGCACTATTTCTGTTGTTATTGGCGATGTCCATTATAAAGCAAAGAAGGGCGAAAGCTTTTATTTTCAGGCCAGAACGCCGCATTATATTAAAAACATTGGCAAGTCTGCGGCAAAAGTATTATGGGTATCGAACCCGCCAACTTTTTCGTTTGGATAAGGAAGGATAAAATGAAGAAAACGCTGCATTATATTGCACTTATACCATTCTTAATATGGATGATTCTGCTCATTATAGTACCGCTTTTTTTGGTAGCTTACTATGGGTTTACGGAGGACGGCAATTTTTCGCTTACGCACTTTCAACAGTTTTTTCGGCCGGACTATTTAAAGGTTTTGTGGCGTTCGCTGTATCTTGCGTTGGTGTCGACAGTGGTATGTCTTTTCATTGGGTATCCCGTATCCATGATTCTGTCCGGGAAAACCTTTCGAAAGAAAACATTGCTTGTCGTGCTTTTGATTGCGCCCATGTGGATGAATTTTTTGCTCCGGACCTATGCATGGCTTACACTTTTGGAAGGAAACGGCATTATCAATGCCCTGTTACAGGTGATTGGCTTGCCGAAGCAGATTTTCTTAGGAAAGGCCGGCACGGTGGTATTTGGTATGGTGTATAACTTTCTTCCATATATGATTTTTCCAATTTACACTTCTATCAGCAAAATTCCGCGTAATCTGATTGAGGCAGCGCATGACTTAGGTGGGAACGGTGTAACCTGCTTTTTCCGCATTATTTTACCTTTAAGCGTGCCGGGCATCCTGTCCGGCGTTACAATGGTATTTGTACCCGGAGTGACAACCTTTGTAATTTCACAATATTTGGGCAGCGGTAAAATCACACTGATTGGGGATATTATAGAGCAGCAGTTCCTGCACGCAGGCAACTGGGGCTTTGGTGCGGCAATTTCCATTATTGTCATGCTGGTTGTTGTGCTTTGTATGTGGATTGTAAATCGCTTTTCAGATGATCCGGGGGTGATGATGCCATAATGAAAGCACTGAAAAAAGTATATTTTTATCTTGTTTTATTGTTTTTGTATGCGCCGATATTAACGCTTGTGGTTTTCTCATTTAACGATGCGAAATCGCGCGGGCGGTGGGGTGGATTCTCGCTTCGTTGGTATCAGGAACTTTTCCGGAGTTCCGATACCATGGATGCTTTGTTGACGACTGTACTTGTGGCGCTTTGTGCTGCAGTGATTTCTACTATTTTAGGGACTATTTCAGCCTTGGCATTGCATAAAAGCGGTACATTCTTCCGTAAGTCCATGCTGAATCTGACCTATTTGCCCATGATGAATTCTGATATCGTCACCGGTGTATCTTTAATGCTGCTTTTTACGTTTATGCATCTTGAACTTGGGTTTTTGACCCTTTTGCTGTCGCATATCACCTTTTGTATTCCTTACGTAATTCTGGCGGTGATGCCAAAGCTTTATGGAATCAATCAAAATGTATATGAGGCGGCACTCGATCTCGGGGCGACGCAGATGGAGGCGTATAGAAAAATCATTCTTCCGGATATTTTGCCGGGCATCATTTCTGGATTTTTAATTTCTGTCACGTTATCCATTGATGATTTTGTGATCAGCTTTTTCAACACGGGCAATGGCATAAAAAATATTTCCATTCTGGTGTATTCATCGAAAACAGGTGTGAAACCAGAAAATTACGCATTATCAGCGATTATGTTCGGAGCGGTGCTTGTGCTGCTTCTCATAATAAATTTAAAAGAAAAAAAGAAAGTAATTGAGGAGAGTGGAAAATGAAAAAAACGGCATTGGTAATGGCATTGATTCTTTGTCTTGGTATGTTTGCGGGTTGTAGCGCAAAGAATGAAAAAAAAGTGCTTCGGGTGTATAACTGGGGCGAATTTATTGACGAATCTGTTTTAGCGGATTTTGAAAAGCAGTATCCTGAATATCGCGTGCAATATGAAGTTTACACAGATAATGAAATTATGTATACAAAGATTAAGAACAGTACAACCAATTATGACGTGCTCTTTCCTTCCGATTACATGATTCAGCGTATGATACAGGAAGATATGCTTGCACCGTTGAATTTTGATAATATTCCGAATTACAGTAAGATCGGCGATTCCTTTAAAAACATGGATTTTGATCCCGAAAATAAATACTCTGTTCCTTATATGTGGGGCGTTTTAGGAATTTTATATGATACTACAAAGGTACAGGAAGAACATTTTACATGGAATACAATGTTTGACAGTAAGTATAAAGACAGTATTTTAATGAAGAAGGACATGCGTGATGCTTTGGGGGTATCTTTGAAAAGCTTAGGGTATTCTCTAAACAGCACCGACGAAGCAGAGCTTTCAGCTGCAAAGGATAAGTTGGTTGCACAGATGCCGAACGTACTTGGCTACACAAATGACGAGGCAATGGATAAAATGATTGCCGGCGAAGCACCGATGGCATTGCAATACGCCGGAGACGCTTTTTATTGCATGTCTGAAAATGAAGACCTTGCTTTCGCTGTGCCGGAAGACGGAACAAACTTGTTCTTTGATTCCATGGTTATTCCGAAGAACAGCAAGAATAAAGAAATGGCAGAAAAGTTTATTAACTTTATGTGTGAAAAGGAAATTGCAAAACGAAATGCAGAAGAAATTGGATACTTTACGCCAATTACCGAAGTAATGGATGCACTGGATGAGGAAACAAGAGCATTTTATCCAAAGCAGGAAATTTTGGATAAAGCAGAGGTGTATAAGTATTTGGGTGAAGAAGTAACGGGCAAGTATGAAAAGATTTGGAGCGAGTTTCAAGCATCGCTGTAAGTGAGGGAAGTGTTTTGGGAGAGCATATTATTGATTTACAGGGAATAACCAAGTCATTTGGGGAGGTTACGGTTTTAGATAATTTTAATCTGTATATTCGCCCCAATGAGTTCATTACATTGCTGGGACCGAGTGGCTGTGGGAAGACCACTCTGCTTCGTATCATAGGTGGATTTGAAAAGCCGGATGAAGGCAAAGTGTTGTACCGCGGGCAGGATATTGCTGATGTGCCGCCGAATAAGCGAAACTTTAATACCGTGTTTCAAAAATATTCTCTATTTCCTCATATGAATATTTATGAGAATATTGCCTTTGGCCTTCGTATTAAGAAGATGCCGGAGGAAGCAATTCGGGAGAAGGTTTTGAACGCGCTGGAAATAGTAAATTTGCCGGGATTTGAAGCGCGATATCCGGATTCCTTGTCCGGGGGTCAACAGCAGAGAATAGCAATTGCAAGGGCTATCGTGTGCGAACCGGAGGTCTTACTTTTCGATGAGCCGCTTGGGGCTTTGGACTTAAAGCTTCGGCAGGGAATGCAACACGAGCTTAAAAAGCTGCGGGAAGCGCTGGGGATTACGTTTATCTATGTAACCCATGATCAGGAAGAGGCACTCACAATGAGTGACACGATAGTAGTCATGCATGGCGGTTTGATTCAGCAGATAGGAACACCGGTCGATATTTACAATGAACCGAAAAACAAGTTTGTTGCAAGGTTTATCGGAGAAAGCAATATCGTGGATGGTGTTATGCATCAGGACTTTGAGGTTTCCTTTGCAGATAGTACATTCACCTGCGTGGACAGTGGTTTTGCAAAGGATGAGGCTGTGGATGTTGTCATTCGCCCTGAGGATATTAAAATTGTGGAAAAAGCCGAAGGCATGTTGCAAGGCACTGTGAAGAGCGTATATTTTAAAGGGGTTCACTACGAAATGATCATCGAAAACGGCGCATATCAGTGGCTAGTGCATAGTACCCAGATGGAGGAGGCCGGAACGGAGGTTGGCATAAACATTTATCCGAATGACATCCATATCATGAAAAAAGAGGAAAATCATTAGGAAACAGTGCAAGGATGTCTGCAAAATGAACCAGACATAGCTTGACAAAAACGAAAGCTTATGATATAATTTTGCATAAACGAGAAATAGGAAATGGGGAACAAGATGTTTGAGAAACTATCCTTTATTGAGAAAAGACATGAAGAGCTGAGCGAAAAGATCAGTGATCCTGCCGTAATTGCCGACCAGGAAACATGGCGAAAGCTTTGTAAAGAGCATGCGGATATGACACCGATTGTTGATAAATATCGAGAATATAAGGTGCAGAAGGATACGATAGCGGAAGCAAATGAAATGCTTACTTCTGAAACAGATAAAGAGTTTCGTGAGATGCTTCAGGGAGAGATAGAGGATGCAAAGGATAGAATCGTACAGATAGAAGACGAACTCAAAATTCTTTTGTTGCCCAAGGACCCTAACGATGAAAAGAATGTTATCGTTGAAATCCGCGGCGGTGCCGGAGGCGATGAGGCTGCACTTTTTGCTGCTGACTTGTACAGAATGTATACGATGTATGCAGAGGCACGGCGGTGGAAAATTGAGGTCTTAAGCTCCAATATTACAGATATTGGCGGCATCAAGGAAATCTCGTTTATGATTGAAGGACAGGGTGCGTATAGTCGGCTGAAATTTGAAAGCGGTGTGCATCGTGTGCAACGTGTACCGGCAACAGAATCCGGCGGAAGGATACACACTTCCACAGTAACCGTAGCAGTTTTGCCGGAGGTCGAGGATGTAGAAGTTGAAATCAATCCGAATGATTTGAAGATTGATGTCTTTCGAGCCGGCGGCCCCGGAGGACAGTGTGTGAATACCACGGACTCTGCAGTTCGAATCACGCATATTCCCACGGGTATCGTGGTGTCCTGTCAGGACGAAAAGAGCCAACACAAAAATAAGGACAAGGGCATGAAGATTCTGCGCTCCCGTATTTACGATTTAATGCAGCAACAGCAGCATGACTCGATTGCACAGGAGAGAAAAAGTCAGGTGGGGACAGGTGACCGAAGCGAGAGAATCCGTACCTATAATTTCCCGCAGGGCAGGGTGAGCGACCATAGAATTGGTCTTACCATATATAAAATCGATGCCTTCTTAAACGGTGATATGGATGAGGTGATTGATGCACTGATTACCCATGAACAAAGTGAGAAACTTAAGGGCGCGGAGATGTAGTAGAAATGGCGCGAAGCCAATGTAGTATGGTAGAATGGAAGGATGAGTAAAATGCAAGGAAACACACATGTACAAATTGTAACGGGTATTGCACTATGCTTATATGCAGTATTGATGATTGTGATAGGCATAAGCAGCACCAAACGGGCAAAATCAGTAGAAGGATTTCTGCTGGGTAGCAGAAAAGTAGGGCCGTGGCTTACGGCATTTTCTTATGGAACAGGTTATTTTTCGGCAGTCATTTTTATTGGGTATGCCGGACAGCACGGGTGGAATCTTGGGTTTTCCTCGATGTGGATTGGTATCGGTAATGCCTTTGTTGGCTGCCTTTTGTCATGGCTTCTTTTGGCAAAGCGTACAAGAGAAACCACACAGCGTATCGGGGCAAAAACGATGCCCGAATTCTTCGAAAAGAAGTTTGGTTCAACTGCCATGAAGGTATACGCTGCATTGGTTATCTTTATCTTTTTAGTGCCGTATTCCGCAGCGGTGTATAAGGGACTGGGGTCTATGTTTAATGTTATTTTCCCCGGTGTTGCGGTTTGGGTCATTATGCTGATTATTGCGGTTTTATCCTGCATCTATTTGGTCCTTGGCGGCTACGTTGCCTCATCAAGAACCGATTTTGTGCAAGGCGTCATCATGATCGGTGGTGTTGTTGCGATGGTGGCAGTTCTTCTCAGTCATGATAAAGTAGGCGGCATAACCGGTGCTGTAGAAAAGCTTCGTGTTTATGGCGAAGCGGATGGAGTCAATTTGTTATCCGTGTTCGGAGGAAGCAATAGCAAGGCACTGGCTACAAATATTTTACTTACCAGTATCGGTACTTTGGGATTGCCACAGATGGTCAGCAAGTACTATGCAATTCGCGATGCAAAATCTATTAAAACCGCCACTTGGGTTGCCACAGGTTTTTGCTTATTCATTGGAATTGGTGCGTACTTGACTGGCTCGCTCGGCCGTATCTTTTTAGATAATCAGATGCCGGCAGGCGGCTTTGACAGCGTGGTGCCAAGCACACTGCTGACAGCATTAGGCGATAGCAACGTGTTTACAACCGTTATTCTGGCCGTTATGCTTTTGTTGCTTTTGTCTGCTTCCATGTCAACGCTTTCAGCCATCGTTCTCAGCAGTGCATCAGCAATTTCGGTTGACCTTTTGCCGGTATTCAGACCTTCCCACAGTAAAAAAGGACAAATGGTATTAACAAGGCTTCTTTGCCTTCTGTTTATTGCCCTTTCGTTCCTCTTTGCGGTCGGCAACATCTCATTTATTGTAAATATTATGTCCTTTTCATGGGGCGTTGTAGCCGGTTCGTTTATTGGCCCGTTCATTTGGGGCGTTTGCAGTAAAATTGTCACAAAGGCCGGTGCATGGTGCGGACTTTTAAGCGGCGTGGCTGTTGTAGGTTCATTAACAATTTATAAAACACTCACAGTCGGGTTTTCGGCGGCAATTGGCAATGCAGCAACCTATGGTATTACGGCCATGGCAGTGTCGCTTCTTCTTACACCCCTTGTGAGTATTTGCACAAAAGGCAAGGAGTTGAAATCAATATGAAGGAATTACTATTAGGCAATGCGGCAGTCGCGCGCGGTGCCTATGAGGCAGGCGCAAAGGTGTTTTCTTCTTATCCGGGCACACCGAGTACGGAAATCACTGAATTTGCAGCAAAGTATGATGAGATTTATGCAGAATGGGCACCGAATGAAAAGGTTGCGCTCGAAGTTGCCATTGGTGCTTCTGTTGCCGGCGTACGTAGCTGTGCCTGCATGAAGCATGTGGGTTTAAATGTGGCCGCAGACCCCCTCTTTACAGTGGGATATACCGGTGTACGGGGAGGCCTTGTGGTTTGTGTGGCGGATGACCCGGGCATGCATAGCTCACAAAATGAGCAGGATAGCCGCCATTACGCAAAGGCCGCTAAGGTACTGATGCTTGAGCCTTCCGACAGCGGCGAGTGTAAAGCATTTATGAAAGAGGCTTTTGTACTGAGCGAAGAATATGACACGCCGGTTATTTTGCGCTTGTCCACAAGGGTGGCACATTCCCAAAGCCTTGTGGAGATGGAGCCCAGAGTAGAAGTTGCGGATAAGCCGTATGAAAAAGACGCCATGAAATATGTTATGATGCCGGCAATGGCACGGAAAAGACATATAGCGGTAGAAGAAAGAATAGATAAGCTCAAGGCTTTGGCTGAAAACTGTGCACTCAACACAGTGGAAATAAATGATACCAAAATAGGGATTATTGCTGCCGGCACAGGGTATGTGTATGCAAAAGAAGCATTGCCTTCGGCAAGCTTCTTAAAGCTTGGTATTGTAAATCCTTTGCCGGAAAAATTAATTCGTTCTTTTGCTGAAAAGGTAGATAAGCTGTACGTAATCGAAGAACTTGATCCGGTGATTGAAAACCATGTTAAGGCAATGGGAATTTCGGTGGAAGGCAAATCATGCATGCCGCTTATCGGTGAAATCACAGCCGCCTTAGTAAAAGAAAAGCTTACCGGAGCTGCGAAATCCGAAATAAAGAATATTGCAGAACCCATTCCGGTGCGTCCACCGGTGCTTTGTCCCGGTTGTCCGCACAGAGGCATGCATTACGTACTGAAAAAGCTGGGGCTTCGGGTTACAGGGGACATTGGCTGTTATACATTAGGTGCAATGGAGCCGCTGGCTTCTATTGATACTTGCGTTTGCATGGGTGCCGGTATTGGTATGGCACACGGAATGGAACTGGCCAAAGGACGGGAACCGAAGACAGTTGCTATCATAGGTGATAGCACCTTTATACATTCCGGGATTACAGGACTGATCAATACAGTATATAATAAAGGCACTTCAACCACCATTATTTTAGATAATTCCATTACAGGCATGACAGGGCACCAGGATAATCCGACTACGGGGAAAACACTGAAGGGCGAAGCAACAAAGCAAGTGGATTTAGAAGCTTTGTGTCACGCAGTTGGAGTGGACCGTGTTTCGATCTGTGACCCGTTTGATGTGGATGCTTTCGAAAAGGTTGTCCGCGAGGAAACAGCCGCAGAAGAACCTTCCGTCATTATCGCACAGCGGCCTTGTGCGCTATTAAAGAGCGTAAAGTATGAAGGAAAAGCCTGTGTTGACAAAGAGGCTTGTAAAAACTGCAAAGCTTGCATGCGTATTGGTTGTCCGGCGATTAGCTTTCGAGATGGCGTTGTGATAGATAAGTCGCTGTGTAACGGTTGCGGTCTTTGTATCAATGTTTGCAAGTTTCATGCACTTTCAAAGGAGGCGGCTCAATGAATATATTAATTGCCGGTGTCGGCGGACAGGGAACGCTTTTGGCGAGCCGTATTCTTGGACATGTAGCAGTCAAACAAGGGTATGATGTGAAAGTGTCTGAGGTGCATGGAATGGCACAGCGCGGCGGCAGCGTTGTAACTTACGTAAAGTTTGGGGAAAAGGTTTATTCTCCAATTATCGAGGATGGGGAAGCTGATATTATTCTTGCCTTTGAAGAACTGGAAGCTTGTCGGTATTTACCTGCACTTAAAAAGGGCGGTAAGCTTTTGTGCAGTCGACAGTGTATTGACCCTATGCCGGTTATTACGGGCGCAATGCAGTATCCGGGAGCAATTCCGGAAAAGTTGAAAGCTGCAGGCGTAGACATCATTATGGTCGAGGCATATCGCCTTGCCAAAGAAGCAGGCAGTGAAAAAGTTGTCAATGTAGTTTTGATTGGTGCATTGGCGGCACTTATGCACCTGGATAAGGAGATATGGCTGACGTCGATACGGGAAACCGTTCCGCCGAAATTTTTGGAGATCAATTGCAAAGCCTTTACGCTGGGCTATGAGAGCGTAGCAAAATAAGGATTGCTTGGAGAGAAACTATGCAGGATTCATTGGAGTTGTGGGGAATTTCACCGCAGATAGAAGCAATGGCAAATGCGGTGGAGGAAGAAATTAAACCAGTGTTTGCCGAGATTGACAAGGTGGAGAAACACTGCCAAAAAAAGGTTTTGTCCGCCTTTTGTAAAAACAAGGTGTCCGCTGCGCATTTTGCAGCCACCTCTGGCTATGGGTACGATGATTTAGGGCGCGATACGCTGGATTGTATTTTCGCAGATAGCTTTGGATGTGAGGCGGCATTGGTGCGGCCACAGTTTGTGTCAGGCACACATACGCTTGCAGTTATGCTGTTTGCTGTTCTAAGGCCGGGCGATACACTGCTTTCGGTTACAGGTGCACCTTACGATACGCTTTTTAATGTGATTGCCGGGGAAGGCGGCTCCTTGCGTGAGTTTGGTGTTGGCTATGAGGAAGTTGCACTGGCAGATGGAAAACCCGATTGGGCGGCAATAGAAAAGGCACTGCAGAATAAAGATGTTAAGGCGGTTTTCATGACACGTTCTAAAGGATATGCCTGGAGAGACAGCCTTTTAACAGAGGATATGGCAGCACTAAGTGAGAAAATTCGCAAGATACGGCAAGATGTTTTGATTCTTGTGGATAATTGCTATGGTGAGTTTGTAGAAAAAGAAGAGCCGCACTTTGCAGACTTGTTTGCCGGTTCGCTGATTAAAAATGCAGGCGGAGGCCTTGCTCCTTGCGGAGGCTATATTGCCGGCAAGAAAGAACTTGTAAAGCTTGCGGCCGATCGTTTGACAGCGCCTGGTATTGGCCTTGAATGTGGTGCAAACCTTGGCGTTATGAAGGATTTGTACCTTGGTTTTTTTATGGCACCGCATGTGGTTGCGCAAGCGGTTCGCTGTGCCGTTTTTGCGGGGGCACTCATGCAGAAATTAGGCTTCGAGGTATGCCCGCGGCCTGCAGATAGGCGGTCGGATATTATTCAGGCTATCAAGCTTGGCAGCGGAGAACGTGTCATCGCTTTTTGCGGTGGTTTGCAGGCGGCTTCGCCGGTGGATTCCTTCGTTGCGCCTGTGCCTTGGGATATGCCGGGCTATCATGATCAGATCATTATGGCAGCCGGCGCGTTTACGCAGGGGTCCTCTATTGAAATGAGTGCTGATGGGCCGATTCGTCCGCCGTATATAGCCTATTTGCAAGGCGGACTTACCTATGAGAGCGGAAAGCTTGCAATTTTAGCTGCAGCGTCCAAAGTGATGCAGATTCAGTAACTAAATTATTGTGGCTTCATACCTTGGTATAGGGGTGTAACTGTGAAACTAAGTGATTTGCACAGTGGACAAGAAGGAATTATTCTTTCAATATTGACGAGTGAGGAAACAAAAAAAAGATTACAATCATTCGGCATTGTTGAGAGAACAAGAATAGAGTGTTTACAAAAAAGTCCGTTTGGTGATCCGACTGCGTATTTTGTGCGTGGCAGTGTGGTTGCTTTGCGGAAAAGATATGCAAGCAAGATAGAAATTGCGTTGTTACGCGCGAGGTAAAAGAATGGATGTATCAAGAACTGCATTGCTTATCGGAGAAGAAAGTGTTGCCAGACTACAAAAGGCATCGGTTTGCATTTTCGGTGTCGGCGGTGTCGGTTCCTACGCGGCAGAGGCAGTAGCAAGATGTGGAGTCGGTCATATTACGATTGTGGATTATGATACGGTTTCTCCTTCAAATCTGAACCGGCAGATACCTGCGTTGATAGACACGATAGGACGGCAAAAGGTGGAAGTGATGGCGGAGCGTATGCGTGCTATCAATAACATGGCAGAAATCGTTAGCGTGCCAAGCTTTTGCACGCCGGAAAATGTTCATACGTTAATTCCAATATCTTGTGATTATTTGATTGATGCGGTGGATACCGTGTCTGCAAAACTTGCCATCGCGGAAACAGCTGCCAAACGTGGAATTCCGCTCATAAGCTGCATGGGAGCAGGAAATAAGATAGACCCAAGCAAGTTTCAGATCACAGATATTTATAAAACCACAACATGTCCGCTTTGTCGTGTGATGCGGCATGAACTTAGAAAAAGGGGCATAGAAAAGCTGGATGTGGTATACTCTACAGAACAGCCAAGACCGGTAGAACCCGGAAAAATCGGCAGCATTATGTATGTGACGGCAACAGCAGGGCTTCTTGCAGCAAGTTATGTAATTTCTAAACTTGCAGACATCAAATAAAAAAGAACATACTAAAAAATGTATCGAACTTATTGTATAAAATAGTACAGTAAGTTCGTTTTTGTTTTGCGAAAAAGTTTTTTAATTACGGAAGTGGAAAGGGATTGACAAATATCGGAAAATCGAATATAATAAAGAAAAAGAAATAGTTACGTTGGGAGAAATAACATGAAACACTTTTTTACTTCTGAATCAGTTACGGAGGGGCATCCGGATAAGTTGTGTGATAAAATTTCAGACGGCATTTTGGATGCAATTATCGAGAAGGATCCGACTGCTCGTGTTGCTTGTGAGGTGGCGGCAACCACGGGGCTTGTCATGGTGATGGGAGAAATTACGACAAATTGTTATGTAGATATAGCCAATATTACAAGGGAAACCATTCGAGAAATCGGCTACGATAAAGCAAGCTACGGATTTGATGCAGAAACCTGTGCAGTATTAAATTGCATACGTGAGCAATCTCCGGATATTGCATTGGGCGTAGATTGTTCCTTTGAGGCGAAACAGGTAGGCGGTCAGGAACATGGCGCAGGTGATCAGGGACTGATGTTTGGATATGCTTGCAATGAAACGGAAGAGCTCATGCCTTTACCGATTGCGTTGGCACATGCACTTACGCATAAGTTAACAGAGGTACGAAAGAGTGGACTTTTGCCTTATTTACGGCCGGATGGAAAAAGCCAGGTAACCGTGGAATATGACGACAATCAGATTGTTCGTGTAGAAGCCGTGGTTATTTCTGCACAACATGATCCGGAAGTTGCAATTGAGAAAATAAGGAAAGATATTTATGAATTGGTAATTAAGCCGGTTATTCCTGCAGAATATTTGGATAACGATACAAAAGTATTTATTAACCCTACCGGCAGGTTCGTTGTAGGCGGTCCGCATGGAGATACGGGCTTGACCGGCAGAAAAATTATTGTTGATACATATGGTGGATATGCCCGTCATGGCGGCGGCGCATTGTCCGGTAAGGATCCGACGAAGGTAGACAGAACTGCCGCCTATATGCTGCGATATATTGCAAAAAATATTGTTGCGGCGGGTTTGGCTGATCGCTGCGAGCTGCAGGCGGCTTACGCAATCGGCGTTGCAAGACCTGTATCTCTCTTGATTGATACTTTTGGAACAGGTAAGGTGCCGGAGGACAAGCTTACTGCAGTTGTCAGTCGTTTGTTTGACCTACGTCCGGACGGGATGATTAAAACATTATCCCTCCTGCGCCCAATTTATAAAGAAACCGCTGCCTATGGGCACTTTGGAAACAATCATTTCCCGTGGGAAAAGACGGATATGGCAGAGGAGCTTAAGAAGGCGGTCTGCGAGGCATAATACACACATACTGTACATTCGCATACTATGGTATCAGGAGGCGAATAGTATGCAAGTGCAGTATGGAATTCCAATATTGATTACACTGCTTTTGGTATGTATGGTTGTTTTATTGCTGCGAGCAGTGCGCGCGCCGGTACGAACCTATGTTGAAATAATCGTCAGCGGCGATGAATGCCCGGAGGATCTTGAAAATGCTGTCATTACCGCAAAGCTATTGGCGGAACGATATTTTGATGATGCATGTGTATATGTGCGCGGCAAAGACAATGCGTACATAGATATGATATGCAGGCGATACGGCGTGTGTAGAAAAATGTAAGAGAAGTGAGGAATACATGGCGGAAAATCTCGTCATTGAAGGCATTGTACAAGAGATAATTTATTCCAATATCGCAAACGGTTATACCGTTTGCGATATTGATGTGGATGGCATTTTTCATACGGCAGTTGGCAACATGCCGGGTATAGCACCGGGAGAAGGTGTGCGGTTAACCGGAAAATGGACAACCCATGCGGAGTATGGCGAGCAGTTTAAAGCTGAGTTTTGTGAAAAAATTCTGCCGACCGGAGAAGCACAAATTCTCCTATATTTGTCTTCTGGTGTTGTTAAGGGAATCGGCCCTTCTACGGCGCAAAAAATTGTGGATCGTTTTGGGGATAAAGCGCTGGAAGTGATTCGGGATGATCCGGAAAAGCTTGCAAAAATTAAAGGAATCAGTATAAAAAAAGCCGGGGAAATGCAGGCCTCCATATTAGAAAAGCAGGCAGTGCAAAATGTTATCTTGTTTTTACAACCGTATGGGGTCACGCCCAATTTCGCCGTCAAAGTATTTAAAAAGTTTGGACCGTCTGCAGTTGGCATGATAGAAAAAAATCCTTATGTGCTATGTGAAATCGAAGGCATAGGCTTTCGAACTGCGGACACAATAGCAGCTAAAATGGGGATCGAACCGGCAAATGCGGCAAGGATTAAAAGCGGTATTCTGTATGTTTTATGGGAAAGTAGCTCCGGCGGACATACCTATTTACCTACAGAGCATCTTGTGAACTTGGCTGTGGATATTTTGGGAACTGAGAAAACTGCCATAGAAAACGCAGTTTGCACGATGATTTTAGAAGGCGCTCTCATGCGCGAAAAAGCGGCAGAAGGGGATCGGGTGTATCTGCCTGTTTTTTTTCATGCGGAAATAGGCGTTGCAAAACGCCTTTATAAGATCATGCGAGGAAAACAGAATCTTGCAGGCGTATCTCTGGAATCTGCCATTGCATCTGCTGAACATCGTTGCGGTATCACTCTTTCTGAAAAGCAGCGTCAAGCATGTCTTATGGTAATGAAGGAAGGTGCTGCGGTCATAACCGGAGGACCGGGCACAGGGAAAACTACCGTTATAAATGCTATAATTGATATTATGCTTTCGGCCGGTCTAGCTGTGGCACTTTGTGCACCAACCGGGCGTGCAGCCAAAAGGATCGCCGAGACCTGTGGGATGGAGGCAAAGACCATTCACCGTCTTTTAGAACTGAACTATACAGAGGGCGAATCTAAGCAGATTTTTGGCAGAAATGAAGAAGTGCCGCTTGATGAAGATGTAATCATTGTGGATGAAATGAGTATGGTGGGTGTGCAGCTTATGTATGCGCTCCTTCGTGCTTTAAAGCCGGGCGCAAGGCTCATTATGGTGGGAGATGCGGATCAGCTTACATCGGTTGGAGCAGGTGATGTTCTGCGAGATATCATAAAGAGTGGCGTAATCCCTGTTTGCAAATTGACAGAAATCTATCGCCAGGCAGCCGAGAGCCTTATCATTGTGAATGCACATAAAATTAATGATGGGGAAGCGCCGATTATCAATTGCAAAGACAAAGATTTCTTTTTTATGCACTGCGACAGCGGTCAGGATATTATAAGGTTGATTGGAGATGTTTGTGCTAAGCGATTGCCGAAAGCCTACGGACTTGACCCTTTTTTACAGATTCAGGTCATTAGTCCGTCAAGAAAAGCCGCACTTGGCATTTCTGTGTTGAACCGACACTTACAGGCTGTCTTGAATCCACCGGAACATGGGAAAAAGGAGAAGGCGGTTGGAGAGGTTATCTTTCGTGAAGGGGACAAGGTTATGCAGGTGCGCAATAATTATGATATTGCCTGGCATACAGAGGAAGGAATAGTCGGTGAAGGTGCATTTAACGGAGACGTTGGTGTTATTGCGCGCATTGTACATCCGGGCAATTATTTAGAGGTCTGTTTTGATGGGGAACGGATTGTAAAATATGATTTTACACAGCTTGATGAACTGGAACTTGCTTATGCTATTACGGTACATAAAAGCCAGGGTAGTGAGTTTGATGCGGTGATTATGCCCATGTTCCCGAGTGCACCCCAACTCATGTACCGAAATTTACTGTATACGGCCGTGACTAGGGCGAAAAAGCTTGCAATTTTGGTTGGCCGTGAAAACGTTATGCATCAGATGATTGAGAACAATCGACAGCAAGATCGGTTTAGCGGTTTGTCCGGAAAAATGGAGGGTGTGTTCCTTGCTTAGATGGCTGTGGCGTTTGATATTTCCGCCCAAATGTATCTTTTGTGACAAGATTGTCGAAAATGACCGCTTTGCAGTATGCGAAAACTGCCTGCCTAATATCGCATATAATCGTGGGAATCGCTGCAAAGTATGCGGGATGCCGCTGGATGTTGTTTATGGGGACATGCTATGTGCTAACTGCCGGAGGATGCGGCATAGCTTTCAAAAGGCGTACATACCTCTTGTATATAAAGATAAGGTCAGAGAATCCATTTTGGGGTTTAAATTCAAGGGAAGACGCGCGCGTGCTGTAACATTGGCGGCTTTTATGCTAATGGCAATCCGCGAGGCGGCAGCACCATGGCCGGATTGCATAACATACGTGCCCTTGCACCCTTTCCGACTAGGGACACGCGGTTATAATCAATCACAGCTTTTAGCAGAGGCGCTGGGTGGAATGATGCATGTACCTGTTATATCTGCTCTTCGGAAAACGAAGCATACAAAGCCATTATCCAGGCAGAAAAGAGTGGATAGGAAAAAAGCCGTTAAAGACGTTTTTGCGCTACGTAAAAACGCGGACATTCAGGGGAAAAGGGTATTGCTTGTGGATGATATTTTTACGACCGGTAGCACTATAGAAGCTTGCAGCAGATTAATAAAAAAAGGCGGTGCCCGGGAAATCTATGTTACAACTGCGGCGGTTACACCGCCGTTTCGGGCAAACAATGCCGCACAAATGGAGGAACGAATATGCAACCATTAGTGGTCATAGCTGGGCCGACTGCATCCGGGAAAACGGCACTCGCCATTGCATTAGCAAAGAGAATCAACGGCGAAGTGATTTCGGCGGATTCCATGCAGATATACCGCGGCATGAATATTGGCACAGCAAAACCCACAACAGATGAGATGCAAGGCATACCACACCACCTGTTGGATGTGGCAGAACCGGAAGAAAATTTTTCTTTGGAAAAGTTTGCGACCTTGGCGCATGCAACCATACAGGAGATTGTAAGTCGTGGTAAAATTCCTATTTTAGCGGGTGGAACAGGACTTTATATTGATACTGTGGCAGAGAACCGCGCCTTATCAGCAGATTCCTTTGACCCAAAGATACGGAAAAAACTGGAAGAACGTTGGGAAAAAGAAGGCGCAGAGAAACTTTATGTAGAACTTTCACAGATTGATCCAACCGCGGCTGACAAGTTACATATTGCAGAAAAAAGAAGAATTATTCGTGCACTGGAGATTTTTTACACCACAGGGAAAACCAAAACTTGGCATGCAGAAAAAAAATCAGAAAAAATTTACAATTATTTTATATTTGCTATTGAACTTCCTCGAAATATTTTGTATAATAGAATAAATAGGCGCGTAGAGGATATGCTTGCAGCCGGATTGATGGAAGAAGTGCGAGATTTGCACACACGGCTGTATGGAAAAGAGACAACCGCAAAGCAGGGCGTTGGATATAAGGAACTGTTTTGGTATCTGGACGGACGCGCCACATTTGAGGAGGCCGTTTCGCTTTTAAAACGAAATACAAGAAGGCTTGCCAAAAGACAGATGACATGGTTTCGTGCGAATCCATCTATATACTGGCTTGATGGACAACAGGGACTGGAAGAAATTACAAGGCAGTGTATGGAGAAATTGGCAGAAGGAAATGAGGTATGGCGTTGAAAAAGGGAATAAAAGTTGCTTTAATAATTGCCGTACTTATTTATGCTATATGGAATTTAGTGTCCTTTTTAGTAGGGCAGAAGACCTCCGAAATGGTTAGATACGGCACATTGGAAAATACCTTTAGCGGTACAGCATATCTTTTTAAGGATGAAAAAGTGATTGATGCATCCGATGGGGTCATGCAGCCAACTGTGCAGGATGGTGAACGCGTGCATAAGGGTGCGCGCATTGGTGTTTTGCTTTCGGGCGATACGGACGAGAGTGCATTGCATGAATATTTGCGGATTCAGGATAGAATCAACAATCTTGCATCCATCCGTGCCGTGGATGAATTTGAAGAAACCGTACGAACGGATGAGCAAATGTCTGCCCTTGCATTGCGGATTGCAACGGCGGCGGATATGGGCAATATGACTGAGCTTGCCGGGTTGAAAGATGAATTGCTGCTTTTAAAGGATGAAAAAAGTGCGGTGCTGGGCAAGAAGGAGGAACTGAACGCAGTTTTAAAAAATAGACAGGATGCTTTGCAAGGAAGCATTGGAAGCAGTGTAAAGGAAATCTTTAGTCCGGTAGCCGGCACAGTATTCTTGCAAGCAGATGGGTTGGAGAGTGCAATGCATCTCAAGGCTACAGAGGGATTGACACCATCGGGTCTTGCAAACATGACGGCTGTGGAAACCGGAAAAAGCTGTAAAATAATGGAAGGTACAGAATGGCGCGGTGCAATTGTAGCCGATGCGGATAAGGCCGGAGAACTGAAAGAGGGACAAGCTGTTACTGTTCGGTTCAATGATTTCGGCGGGGTTACGACAAGGGTAACAATTATAAGTATTTCCGCGCCGGAGAATGATTCTTGTGTTGTAACATTTTCATCCAACCGCTTTTTTGAGGGTTTGCTGCTTCGGCGGAAAACAAACGTTGATGTGGTTATAGAACGGTTTGAGGGATTGCGTATTTCATCAAAGGCCTTGTGCCAAGAAAATGGGCAGACAGGAGTATGGGTTAAGACTGTAACAAGCACGCGCTTTAAACCGGTAGAAATTATATATGGCAATGATACAACCGTTATTGTGAAGGAAGAGGGATCTGATTCCGGATCCTTGCGACTATATGATACAGTAGTTTATTAATAAAGGGGAGAGCGAATTGCACCCGAAGGAAGCAATAGCTGAAATAAAAGAACGCATTGTCTGCGCTGCAAAGGAAGCCGGGAGAAAAGCAGATGATATTATTCTCTTGGGCGCAACAAAAACGGTGGATGCGTTGCGGATTCAGGAAGCAGTCGACGCGGGGCTTTTGTATATCGGTGAAAACCGAGTGCAGGAACTTTGCGATAAATATGCATACGTGCATGGAGCACATTGGCATTTTATAGGGCATTTACAGACCAATAAGGTCAAGTACATAATAGATAAGGCAGAGCTGATTCATGCAGTAGAATCCTCCCGGCTTTTGGATGAAATTGATAAGCAGGCGGCGAAGATGGATCGCTGTGCGGAGGTGTTATTGGAGGTAAATGCATCCGGAGAGGCTACAAAGTTTGGCACCGGATATGAAGAAGTAATGCCACTGATTGCAGAGAACGAGAATCGAAAGCATGTGAAAATCAAAGGACTTATGACGATTGGGCCGCATGTGCCCGATGAAAATAAAGTCAGGGAAGTTTTCTCTGCAATGTATGCACTCTATGAAAAGCTTGGCAGAGAATCTTTTGAGAACACAAGGATGGAATATCTTTCAATGGGTATGAGCGGTGATTTTTGCACTGCGATAAAAGAGGGAGCCAATATCGTGCGGATCGGAAGCGCAATATTTGGAAATAGAGAATGGAGGAAGTAAAAGTGGCAAAAATATTTGGTAAATTGGGCGAGATCTTTTTTGGAAATGAAGAGGATGAATTTGAAGAATTTGAAGTGGAAGATGAATCTCCAAAAGCAGAAACAAGAATGTTTATGGGGGCAAAAAAACCCGCATCGCAGCCCACACCTCGTTCTTCCAGTGCACGCGTTGTAAGCATGACAGCAACTACACAGCTTGAAGTTGCCGTTTTGCAGCCGGCGACTTATGAGGACGCCAGCGAAATTGCAGACAGGCTGAAAGCCAAAAAGGCGGTTGTTGTGAACTTAGAGGATCTGACAAAAGAGGATGCAATTAAGGTACTGGACTTTATTAGTGGCGTAGTGTACGCCTTAGAAGGGAATATTCAAAAAGTTTCCAGCGGCATTTTCCTAATTGCTCCATACAACGTAAGCATTGCAGGGGATGTACGGGATGAACTCAAGAATAAAGGCTTCTTTCCTTGGACATTGTAAAATATAAATAAACAAAAGAAGGGTGGCCGGAACATGTATACACCTTTGGAATTGGAAAAAATAGAATTTGGCAATGCTTTCATGGGCGGATATAAAAAAGAAGATGTGGAAGAAGTTTTCCAAACGCTTTGCCATGACTATGAGGAGTTATATAAAGAAAGTATAGCGAATCGCGATAAAATATCTATGCTGGAAGGCGTTGTAGAAAAATACAAAGCCATGGAAGATGCATTGCAAAATGCATTGCTTTTAGCACAGACAAGCAGTGAAGCTGCAATTCGTGCCGCACAGGAAAAGGCCCAGAGTATTATTAAAGAAGCCGAGGACAAGGCTTCTTATCTTGCAAAAGAAGCAAATGCAAGTGTTCAGGATCTTTCCAGGAAGGAAGCGGATATGAAAAGAGGATTGCAGGTATTTGCCACACGGCAAATCTCCAATCTTCGGGCGCAGATTGAAGTTTTAAATGGCATGATCGCGGAGGGAACCAAATCTCCGATTGAGGATAACTTGGATGCAACTATGCCCTTTCATACAAAGACAGAGGCATAGAATTTTGCAACGGAAAAAGATGGAAAGGATTGAAGGTAAGGATGGACTATGGCAAGACCCTGAATTTGCCGCAGACAGAGTTTCCTATGCGCGGAAACCTACCTGTGCGCGAACCGGAAACATTAGAAAAATGGAATGAGATGGATGTATACGGCGGCCTGATGAAAAAGAATGCAGGCAAACCGCTTTTTATTTTGCACGATGGCCCTCCCTATGCAAATGGTGATATGCATATGGGGCATGCACTCAATAAAACATTAAAGGATATTGTAGTTCGATATAAAAACATGAGTGGGTATTGTGCACCGTATATTCATGGCTGGGACACCCATGGTCTTCCGATTGAAAGACAGGCCATTCAAAAGCTCGGGATTAACCGCAGCGAAGTATCTGTTTCCAAATTTCGTGAAATTTGCAAGGAATTCGCACTTGGTTATGTAGAGAACCAAAAGTCACAGATTCGCCGTCTGGGTTCTCTTGGTGACTATGATAATTCTTATGTTACGTTAGACCCGGCCTTTGAAGCAAAGCAGATCGAAATTTTTGGCGAAATGGCGAAAAAAGGCTATATCTATAAAGGCCTAAAGCCTATCTATTGGTGCCCGGATTGCGAAACGGCATTAGCGGAAGCAGAAATCGAATATGCAGAGGATAAGACAAATTCAATTTACGTCAAATTCCGTGTTGCAGACGATAAGGGACGTTTTGCAGATATCAAAGAGCCGGTTTATTTCCTGATTTGGACAACAACAACCTGGACACTTCCTGGGAACGTTGCTATAGCGGTCAACCCGGATTTCACATATAGTTTGGTACGCGTAAATGGAGAAGTGCTTATCATTGCCACTGAACTCGTTGAAGGCGTTATGAAGGTTGGCGGATTTGATTCTTATGAAGAAATTGGAAGTTTTAAGGGCAGCGAGCTTGAGTATATGCAGTGCAAGCATCCCTTTATGGATAGATTGTCTTTAGTTATTGTTGGCGACCATGTAACACTCGAAGCCGGCACCGGTTGCGTGCATACTGCACCCGGACATGGCGCGGAGGACTATGTGGCAACAAGACCGTATAAGGACATTCCGATTATTGTGCCTGTGGATGATAAGGGTTACTTAAACGATCTGGCAGGCGAATTTGCAGGGCTTTTCTATGCTAAGGCTAATACACCTATTGAGAATAAACTTCGTGAAGTGGGGGCACTATATGCGATTGAGGAAATCATTCACCAATATCCGCATTGCTGGCGCTGCCATGAACCGATTGTATTCCGCGCAACTGAGCAGTGGTTTGCTTCTGTTGACAGTATCAAGGATGCAGCAGTAGAAGCGATTCATAAGGTACGCTGGATTCCGAAATGGGGTGAGGATCGTATTTCGGCTATGGTACTGGACCGTACCGATTGGTGTATTTCCCGTCAGCGTACATGGGGCGTGCCGATTCCAATTTTCTATTGCGCAGATTGCGGCGAAGCACTTATCAATGATGAAACCATTCGTGCTACCGCTGATTTATTCCGTGAAAAGGGCAGCGGTGCATGGTATGAGCTTGAAGCAGAGGATATCCTGCCAGAGGGAACAAAATGTGCATGTGGTTGCACACACTTTACAAAAGAAAAAGACATTATGGATGTTTGGTTTGACTCCGGTTCCAGCCATGCCGGTGTTTTGGATGTAAAAGAAGGTTTGCAGTTCCCGGCTGACCTTTATTTAGAGGGCAATGACCAGTATCGCGGTTGGTTCCAATCCTCTCTTTTAACCTCCATTGCCGCCAGAGGGGTTGCACCTTATAAGGCGGTTATCACACATGGCATGATTGTGGATACAGATGGTCAAAAAATGTCCAAATCTAAGGGGAACGGTGTAAATCCACATGATATTATAAAAGAGTTTGGTGCAGATATTCTTCGCCTTTGGGTTGTTTCAGCTGATTTTAAGACAGATATGCGTATTTCAAAGGATATCTTAAAGCAGCTTTCCGAAGGATATAGAAAAATTAGAAATACTGCAAGATATATTCTCGGCAATATTCATGACTTTGACCCGATGAAGGACATGGTCAAAGAGGCGGATATGGGTGAACTGGATACATGGGCAATGATGCGTTTGTCGCAGATGATTCAAAAGGTTTTAGCGGCTTATGAAAGCTATGATCTGCACATGATTTATCATACTATCCATAACTTCTGTGTTGTGGATATGAGTAACTTCTATCTGGATATCATTAAGGATAGACTCTATATAGAGAAACCTGATAGTCAGAAACGCCGTGCAGCACAAACGGTTATGTTTAAGGTTTTGGATGCAATCGTCCGTTTGCTTGCACCTGTTTTGGTGTATACAAGTGAAGAAATCTGGAAGTTTATGCCGCATTGCGAAGGCGATGATACAAGAAGTGTAGTGTATAACGATATGCCGAAGCCTTCCGAGGTTGTTTATGAGGAAGCGTTTATAGAGAAATGGGATAAGCTTTTGGCCGTACGTGCAGATGTTTCCAAGGCACTTGAAAAAGCGCGTGCCGAAAAGAAGATTGGCAATTCTGTAAGTGCCGGCGTAATTCTTTATGTATCTGCGGATATGAAGGAGTTTTTACAGAGCTTTGGCAACGAACTTGCAACCCTATTTATTGTGTCTTCGGTAGAAGTGGTTGAAGGGGCACAGGCAGAAGATGCGATGCAAGGAGAAACCGAAGGCCTTGCTGTCTCGATTACTACACCTGCAGGTGAAAAGTGCGAGAGATGCTGGCTTTACAGTACAACGGTAGGGGATGATGCGGCGCATCCCACACTGTGCAGTCGTTGCGCCGACATTATTAAAGAGTAGGAGATATAATATATGCTTTGGCTTCCTATTTTGATGGGAGTCGGTACGTTGGCTTTGGATAGGCTAACGAAGCTGATTGTTCATAAAGAAATGAGATTGGGACAAAGCATACCGATTATAAAGAATATTTTTCATATTACCTTTCAAACGAATGATGGAGCAGCATTTAGTCTTTTAAGCGGCAGAATTCTCTTCCTGATTGTTGCAACGTTACTGATTATTGCAGCATTGGTTGCTTACATCATCGTGAAGAAGCCAAAAAGTAAAATATTTGGCATAGCGGTATCGCTCATGATTTCCGGAGCAGTCGGGAATTTGCTGGATCGGCTTTTTTTGGGATATGTGGTTGATTTTTTGGACATGTGCATTATAAATTTCCCTGTGTTCAATGTAGCGGATATGTGCGTTGTAATCGGGGCGGCACTCTTTTGCATATATATTTTTAAGTGCACAGATGAGAGCTTATGATGGAGTATGAAGCATTCTCCGGGGAGAGAATAGACAAAGCTGTTGCGGCTGTGGAAAAGGATTTGAGCCGCGCCTATATTCAAAAACTTATAGAGGAAGGGCATATAACCGTGTGTGGCAAAAGCGTACGGACCAGTTATAAGCTTCGTCCCGGGGATACGGTTTCGGTATGCTTGCCGCCGCTGAAGGAAACGGAGGCGGTGGCGCAGGATATACCGCTTACTGTTGTCTATGAGGACGACGATGTTCTTGTGATCAATAAACCGGCCGGTATGGTCGTACATCCGGCGGCCGGCAATGCGGATCAAACGCTCGTAAATGCGCTGTTACATCATTGCGGCACTTCCCTTTCCGGAATCGGCGGCGTAATGCGTCCGGGAATTGTGCATCGTATTGATAAGGATACTACGGGACTTTTGGTGGTGGCAAAAAATGATGCGGCGCATCAGCACTTGTCTGCACAACTTAAAACAAGAACGCTAAAAAGGCAGTATGCGGCACTGGTACATGGTAATGTGCGAGAAGATGCAGGGATTGTGAATGCTCCTTTGGGCAGAAGCACGCAGGATAGAAAAAAGATGGCTGTGGTGCATGCCGGTGGACGTGAGGCAATTACGCACTTTAAAGTTACCGAGCGCTTTGGGGTTTACACGCTTTTGCAGTGTGATTTAGATACAGGCAGAACACACCAAATTCGTGTGCATATGCGCTATCTAGGGCATCCTATTGTAGGAGATAAAACATATGGCGTCAAAAAAGAAGCGTTTCGGCTCGAAGGGCAGCTTCTGCATGCCGGAGAACTTGGCTTTATTCACCCACGAACAGAGGAACAGATGCGTTTTACGGCGCCTTTGCCTGATGCGTTTGCGCTCGTATTGAATTCGTTACGACGGAAGGCACAAAAAAATTTGTAGTGATAAGGAGGCAACATGGAATATAAAGCACACATCGCAGGACAAGAAGAAATGGAGCGTATGCTCAATAGAATTGCCTATGAAATTATCGAAAACAATAATGGATTAAAAGACCTTGCAATTATTGGAATTCAGAGACGCGGTGCTGTTTTGGCAAGACGTGTTGCTGCAAATCTAAAGGCGCATGAGGGCGTAGAGGTGCCGGTAGGAATTTTAGATATTACCTTGTATCGAGACGATTTAAGTCTTTTAAGCGTACATCCTGTTATCAATGGTACAGATATCGCATTTTCTATCAATGATAAGAAACTTGTTATTGTAGACGATGTATTGTATACCGGAAGAACAGTCCGTGCAGCGATTGAAGCACTGATGGATATGGGAAGACCTCAAAGAATCCAGCTTGCAGTTCTCGTAGACAGAGGACATAGAGAGCTTCCTATCAGCGCAGATTATATTGGCAAAAAGATCCCGACATCAAAAAATGAAATTGTTCATGTTTGCGTTTCAGAATTTGACAACGCAGAAAAAATCATTATTACATAAAAGGCATGCCTTAGGCACGCTTTTTTTGTAATTACATGAGAAAGGAATGAATTTGTATGATAGAAAACAGAAAAGACCTTTTAGGACTTTATGATTTGTCGGCTGAGGAAATTCAATACATATTAAAAAGTGCTGAAACAATGAAATATGTCCTACTGCAAAAAAACAAAAAGACGCCACATTTACAGGGAAAATCCGTGGTAACTTTATTTTATGAAAACAGCACACGTACAAGACTTTCTTTTGAACTCGCGGCTAAATATATGAGCGCATCTGCGGCCAATATTTCTGCATCATCCAGTAGCGTTGCAAAGGGAGAAACGCTGATTGACACCGGAAGAACCATTGACAGAATGGGAACGGATGTGATTGTTATTCGGCATCATGCTTCCGGTGCGCCGCATCTTCTGGCAAAACATGTAAAGTCCTCTGTTATCAATGCTGGGGACGGCATGAACGAACATCCCACGCAAGCACTTCTGGATATGTTTACCATGCAAGAAAAAAAAGGAGATTTAAAAAATCTTACTGTTGCAATTACCGGAGACATTTTTCACAGCCGTGTAGCAAGAAGCAATATATACGGACTGACAAAGATGGGTGCAACGGTCAGGGTTTTTGCACCAGCAACATTGCTCCCAAAAGGGATAGAAAGCTTAGGTGTTACCGTCTGCCGTACGATTGAGGAAGCACTGCTTGATGCCGATGTTGTTATGGGATTGCGGATGCAGCTGGAACGGCAAAAGCAGGGGTTTGTGCCTAATATGCGTGAATATGCGGCGCAGTTTGGAATTGATGAAAGACGACTCGCACTTGCAAAACCGGATGCACTCATTATGCATCCCGGCCCGGTCAACCGCGGAGTGGAATTCAGTAGCTTTGTCATTGACCATGACAATTCCTGCATTGATGAACAGGTTACAAATGGTGTGGCCGTTCGCATGGCTATACTGTATATCTTTGCACATAGAGGGCAAGACGTTAAATTGCCCGAATCACCACAGCGAAAGGAGAATGTAAGATGAGTGTCTTAATAAAAAACGGCAGGGTCATTGACCCGGCGACAGGATTGGATGACATTTTGGATATCTTCATTGAGAACGGCACCATTCAGGGTATGGAGAAAGGGCTTTCTGTTTCGGCGGCCCGGACGATAGATGCGGAAGGACTCGTTGTTGTGCCCGGACTTGTGGACATGCATTGCCATCTCAGAGAACCGGGCTATGAATATAAAGAGGATATAGAAAGCGGCACAAAAAGTGCCTTGGCTGGCGGGTTTACCAGTATTGCTTGTATGGCAAATACAAATCCGGTCATGGATACCGGCGCACAAATTACGTTCGTAAAAAGCCGTTCTGCGGCTGTGGGGCACGTGCATGTATATCCTATTGGGGCTGTGTCGCAAGGCTTAAAAGGTGAACAACTTTCAGAAATGGGCGATATGAAGAATGCAGGCGCGGTTGCTGTTTCGGATGACGGAAAACCGGTCGATAATCCTTCCCTTATGCGACGTGCACTCATTTATGCCAATATGATGCAGCTGCCGCTAATCAGCCATGCAGAGGAACGAAGGCTTCTGGACGGCGGAACAATGAATGAGGGTTTGACCGCAACTGTAATGGGACTTCGCGGTATTTCCAATGCTGTGGAAGAAGCGATGGTTGCAAGAGATATTCTGATTGCGGAGGCAGAAGGGGTGCCGATACATATTGCTCATCTTAGTACGCGCGGTTCGGTGGAGCTTGTGCGGCAGGCAAAGAAACGTGGGGTGCAGGTTACCTGCGAAACATGTCCACATTATTTCAGCTTAACAGAAGAGGCGGTTCGGGATTATGACACGAATGCAAAAATGAACCCTCCGCTTCGGACCGCGGCGGATGTGGAGGCAATTAAAATCGGGCTTGCGGACGGTACAATTGATGCAATTGCCACGGATCATGCCCCGCATCATATAGATGACAAGCTTTGCGAATTTGAGTATGCGGCAAATGGCATTATCGGTTTTGAAACGGCACTGCCTTTAGGCATTACGCACCTTGTTCGGCAAAATATCTTAAGCTTGCCTGCCCTAATTCAGAAAATGACAGTCAATCCGGCAGATATACTGCGTATTCCGAAAGGCAGGATCGCCGTAGACGGCATGGCGGATTTGACAATTTTCGATGCTTCTGCGCAGTATGAAATTACAAAAGAAAGTATAAAATCGAAAGCGAAGAATACGCCGTTTATTGGCAGTAAGGTGTACGGAAAGGTACTGTATACGATTGTGGAAGGAAAGGTGACAGCATGGGAATAGAAACATTATGCGCAAATATTAAAAAGAAAAATAATCCTACAGTAGCAGGGCTTGACCCGGAACTCTCTTATGTGCCCGGATATATTAGAGAGGCCGCCTATCATTTGTGCGGAAAAACCTTGGAAGGGGCAGCAGAGGCCTTATGGCAGTTTAACCGCAGCTTAATTGATGCACTATATGATATTGTACCTGCAGTCAAACCGCAATCGGCATACTATGAAATGTATGGGCTTCCGGGACTTATAACGATGGATAAAACGATTCGGTATGCAAAGGAAAAGGGAATGTATGTTATTCTGGATGTCAAAAGAGGGGACATTGGAAAAACAGCCGCTGCATACGCTGCAGCTTACATAGGAGAAACTGACATTGATGGGGAAAAGGTTCGAGCCTTTTTACCGGATGGTATTACGGTGAATCCTTATTTGGGCACAGATGGCTTGGTGCCCTTTGTGTCAGAAACAGCCAACGATAAAAGCATTTTTGTTTTAGTGAAGACCTCAAACCCTTCCTCAGGAGAATTGCAGGATTTAGAGGCAGAGGGTACCCCTGTATATATGCATACGGCAGCATTGGTTGCAAAGCTTGCGGAGGAAAAGGTAATGCCTTGCGGGTACAGTAATGTGGGCTGCGTTGTTGGCGCGACCTATCCGAAGGAAGCAGAAACTTTGCGCCAAATGCTTCCGCACAGCTTCTTTTTAGTGCCCGGCTATGGAGCGCAGGGTGGTGGTGCAGCTGACGTACGGCCATGTTTTGATCAAAATGGCGGTGGCGCAATTGTCAATTCCTCGCGTGGCATTATGTGCGCATACAAACGTGAAAACTGCGCGGAAGAAGATTTTGCAGGCGCGGCGCGCCGGGAAGCTTTAAGGATGCAAAAAGCACTTTCGGAAGTGCTTTGATGGAGGGGTGGATATGAAAAGCGTGCAAGCTTGTCCGATACAGGAGATAAGTCGGATAACAGGAGATTTATATGATCTGCGGCTCTATGCACCGGAGATTGCCCGCAAGGCACAGCCGGGGCAATTTTTGCATATTCAGACCGGTGGCGGTTTGCTGCGCCGGCCAATCAGCATTTGCGATGTCATGGGGGATATTGTCCGCGTGATTTTCGCAGTGCGTGGTGATGGCACAAAGGCACTCGCTAATCAAAAAGCCGGAGAAATCTTGGACGTTTTAGGGCCGCTCGGGACAGGATTTCATGTTGAAGGCAAAAAACCGGCAGTTATAGGCGGCGGCATTGGTATATTTCCGCTGTTATTTCTTTGTAAACAGCTGATAAAGCCTAAAATCTATTTAGGATTTCGTACGAAGGAGCAGATGGTTCTTACAGATGCCTTTGCCACATTCGGCGAAGTGCATATTGCAACCGATGATGGTTCTTTTGGATATCACGGCCGCGTGACTGATTTGGCAGACAAGGAAGATGCAGATGTGTATTATGCTTGCGGGCCTGCACCCATGCTTCGGGCGGTACAGAAGATTGCAGGGGATACCCCAATGCAGCTTTCGATGGAAGAAAGGATGGGTTGCGGGATTGGCGGCTGTGCTGTTTGTGTATGTAAGGTAAATGGGCACTATGAAAAAGTCTGCCAAAAAGGCCCTGTGTTTAACGGAAAGGAGTTGGATTTGCATGACTGATATGTCAGTCAATTTTTGTGGCATTCAATTTAAAAATCCGATTATCACTGCTTCCGGCACTTTTGGATATGGGCAGGAGTACAGCGAATATTATGATCTTAAAAAATTGGGCGGCATCACACTGAAAACGGTCACACCTGATCCAAGAGAAGGGAATCCGCCGCACAGAATTGCAGAGGTGACGGCAGGGATTTTAAATAGTGTGGGATTGCAAAATCCCGGAGCAGAACAATTTTTTCATGCCATATGGCCTAAGGTATCATGCTTACATGACCGCATCATTTTGAATATCGCCGGAAATACCATGGAAGAGTATGCGAAGATGGCTGAATATGCCAGCCAAACAGATGCGGCACTTGTGGAGGTCAATGTTTCTTGCCCGAACGTCAGTCACGGGGGGCTTGCGTTTGGCGCAGACCCCAAAGTTTTGGAAAATGTGACAAAGCTGGTAAGGGCACATTGTAAAAAGCCCATGGTGATCAAGCTAACACCGAATGTAACTGACATTGCCGAGATGGCAAGGGCTGCAGAAAGCGGCGGCGCAGATGGCGTTTCCTTGATCAATACATTGCTGGGCATGAAAATAGATTTGAAAACCAGGCAACCGATTTTGCATAGAAATGTAGGCGGCTTTTCAGGCCCTGCGGTAAAACCGATTGCTGTCCGAATGATTTGGCAAGTGAAAAATGCAGTTTCTATTCCGATTATCGGTATGGGTGGCGTAATGTGCGGGGAGGATGCCGCAGAGCTTATGTTGGCAGGGGCAACTCTTGTGGCTGTGGGGACAGCGAATTTAATTACGCCGACAGCTGCAATCGATGTGCTGAACGGACTTTGTTCGTATGCAAAGGATTGTAAAAGTGTTCAGGAATTAATTGGAGGTGTTCGGCCATATTGACAACGCTTTACTTTGTTCGGCACGGAGAGGCGACCGGTAATGTGGAACGCAATTTCCATGGCTGGTACGATTCCCCTCTGACGGAGAATGGCAGAAAGCAAATTGCATGTCTGAAAACTTGGTTTCAGGATATCGCAGTGGATGCAATCTATGCAAGCGATCTCACACGAACCTATGAAACAGCAAAGGCTATTGCGGAGGAAAAAGGTTTACAGATTAGGAAACAAAAAAATCTACGTGAAATTCATGGCGGCGAATGGGAGGATGTTCCGTGGGATGATTTGCCGATCCGATTCTCCGAAAGCTACGAGAATTGGCTCTATCGTCCGCATCTTTTAGAAATGCCTGGCGGGGAAAGTATGGCAGGATTTCAGGATAGAATTTATAAAACGGTGCTTGCTATTATAGAAGAGAATCAAGGCAAAAAAGTGGTTATTGTCACGCATGGGACAGCAATTCGTGTTTTTCTGTGTCGGATACGAGGCATCCCGCTTTCCGAAATGCCCGGTGAGGCGTGGTGCGATAATGCCTCTGTAACAGAAATAACGGTTACAGAAGAAGGCTTTCAAGTTATAAAGGACGGAGATAACAGTCACTTAGGGACGCTGAGTACCCTTGCCAAACAGGATTGGTGGAAAAAAGAGCAATAAGAAAGGGGAATTTACATGTTAACAAGAGAAAAGGTCATTGAGATTTTAACGGAGGCCGGTGTTTTGCAAACCGGGCATTTTTGCTTAACCTCCGGTCGGCATAGCGCAAATTATATGCAGTGCGCAAAGATATTTCAGTATACAAAATATGCAGAACCTCTCTGCGCTGCACTCGCTGAAAAATTCGATCATATAGATGTGGTCATCGGCCCTGCCATTGGCGCCATTCAAATGGCTTATGAGGTTAGCCGTCAGCTAAAGACAAAAAATGTTTTTGCTGAGAGAAAGGATGGCGTGATGACATTGCGTCGCGGCTTTACCATTGAAAAAGGGCAGCGAGTTTTGGTGGTGGAAGATGTTGTAACCACAGGCGGCAGTGTGCGTGAAGTGATGGACATTGTGAAAAGCTGCGGCGGTGACGTTGTAGGCGTAGGTGCAATCGTGGACAGAACCGGCGGGAAAATAGATTTTGGTGTACCCTTCAGTGCGGTGCTATCTATGGATATTGAATCCTTCGAGGCAGAGGAATGTCCACTTTGCAAGAAAGGATTGCCGATTGATAAACCCGGCAGCCGAAACGCCTAAAACAGAAAGGGATAGAGTGATATGAAGGAAAGAAAAATTACATTTTCGGAACGTGTTTACCAAATACCCTGTAAGAATTATCAAGAGGCTGCAGCGGCCATGGACGATATGATACAAAATATTTTGACTGACAATGGCCTTGAAAAGGATTGGAAGGGTAAAAAGGTTGTAATCAAGCCGAACTTGTTAGCTAGGCGGAAACCGGAGTTCGGTGTAACCACTCAACCTATTTTAATTGAAAAAGCGGCGGCATATTTTGTGCAGCGCGGGGCAAAAGTGACGATTGCAGATAGTCCTGGGGGCATGTATTCCTCCGGGATATTAACACGGATTTATGAAACAACCGGAATGAAAGCAGCTGCAGAAAACAGTGGCGCTTCACTTAATTTTTCTGTTAAAACCCAAAAATGTGATAAGTTTACAGTCATTGCACCGTTGGCAGAGGCTGACTTGATTGTGAATGTTGGAAGAATGAAAACGCATATGCTTTGCGACATGACAGCGGCCGTTAAGAATCTATTTGGTTCTATTCCCGGTCTGCAAAAAGCAGAATGTCATGCACATTATCCACAGAAAAAGGATTTCTGTGCCATGCTGGTGGATTTGTGCCTTGCGAATGCACCCATGGTCAATATTATTGATGGCGTCATAGCAATGGAAGGGAACGGTCCTGCGGCCGGTACGTTGCGGCATGTCGGCGTTTTGCTTGGCAGTGCCAACCCATTTTCGCTCGACCTTTTGTGCGCGCATTTAATGGGCTTTGAACCGGAAGAGGTGCTGACCGTGGATACTGCTGTAAAGCGTGGCCTTTGTCCTGCAACTGTGAAAGAATTAACCGTAATCGGAAGTGATCCTGCAAAGTACAGAAAAAAATTCAAACGTCCAAAGACAGGAAAAAGCGCACAGCTAATTCGTGCGCTTCCGGCCTCTATTGTGGCAAGACTCAAACGGGAAAAACAACCTGTTATTCTCACAAAAAAATGTATTGGTTGTGGAGAATGTGCCCGATGCTGTCCTGTTGAAACCATTCGGATTGAAGATAAAAAGGCAGTCATATATCATGATAAATGCATTAAGTGCTATTGCTGCCATGAGCTTTGTCCGCAAAAAGCGGTTGCGGTGAAAATGGTTTGATTACACCCAAGGGCTTTCTGCTTTTTTATCTCGTGTCATAAGCTTTTCTGCTGCTTCCTTGGGGCATGCATCTTCAAAAAGAACCTGATATGCGGCATATACAATCGGCATATCCACCTTGTATTGCTTTGCAAGCCGATAAGCACTTTTGGCAGCATAAAATCCTTCCACTACCATGTGTACCTCGTCCAGTGCCTCTTGTACGGTCTTACCCTGACCAATTAAGATACCGGCACGACGATTCCGGCTATGCATGCTTGTGCAGGTTACAATTAAATCACCAATGCCGGATAACCCGGCAAAGGTACTGGCATGTGCACCCATGGCAACGCCGAGCCGTGTCATTTCAGTCAGGCCGCGCGTCATTAGCGCGGCTTTTGTGTTATCTCCAAGGCCTAAGCCATCCATAATGCCGGCACAGAGCGCAATAATATTTTTAAGTGCACCGCCAAGCTCAGCGCCGATAATGTCATGTGAGGTGTAAACCCGAAAATAGGGCAGCATAAAGGCATCCTGAACAAAAGAGGCCGCAGCTGCATCCGTAGAAGCGGCAACAACGGCTGTTGGTATTTTTTTACCGACTTCTTCCGCATGAGAAGGTCCGGTTAAAGCAATTACGGGGTGACCCGGACATAGCCTTTCAATGACTTGACTAAAGCGTTCTCCTGTTTCCTCGCATAATCCTTTGGTCAGGTTTACAATTGTGGATTGGGGTTTTAGGTGCGGTGCCATGGCTTGTACGGTTGTTACCAATGCCCCGGAAGGAGTAGCAATAACCGTCATATCAGCATCGGAAACAACAGTTATATTACTGGTATATGTTATGTTTTCCGGCAGAATTACGCCGGGTAAAAGAGCGCGGTTTTCATGATGCAAAGCAATCGTATCACTCTCCGCTTGCTTCCAGGACCATAGCGTCACATGATGCCCTTTTGTGGCTAATAGGGATGAAATGGCAGTTCCCCAACCGCCGGAACCAATCACAGCTATTTTCATTTTCCAAGCTTCCTTTCAGTGCCGTTACATAGACGGCGAATATTGGGTATATGCCGCAATACGGCAAGAAGGACCACAGCCACGGAAACAAGAATCAGCCATAAGTCAGTCGAAAAAATAGCAATCAATATGCCAAAGAGAATACTGCCGAGAATTGATCCTAAAGAAACGTACCGCGTGACAGCAATCACTACAATGGCAAATACCATTGAGATAACGGCTTGTTTCGGCGAGATCATAAGCATAACGGCCAGGGAGGTGAGTATTCCTTTTCCGCCGCGGAATCCGAAATACAGAGGATAATTGTGCCCTAAAACGGCAGAAAGACCGGCAAAATAGGACAAATGTGTGCCACCCAGTATACGGCCAATCAGAACAGCTAGAATTCCTTTAGCAATATCACCGACAACAACTATTGCTGCCGCCCCTTTTCCATAGGTGCGCAAAATATTGGTTGCGCCTGCATTGCCGCTTCCGGTGTTTCGGATATCCTCGCCGCGGAGCTTGGAATAAATGACAGCGGAGTTAATGCTACCTAATAAATAGCCAATTATAACTACAAGCATGGTTATATAAATCGGTTTCAAGAGTTCGTCCCCCTTAATTTTGCTTTTCGCTTCTTTGCCGAATAATAAATCGAATCGGCGTACCGGTAAGACCGAATGTTTCGCGAATCCTGTTTTCCAGATAACGAATGTAAGAAAAATGCGCCAATTCCTTGTCATTTACAAACAAAATAAAGGTCGGGGGCTTCGTTGCGCCCTGCGTGGCGTAATAGATTTTCAGCCGTTTACCCTTATCTGATGGCGGTTGTACCTTTTCCATAGCATCCGACAATACTTCGTTCAACATGCCGGTAGAAATGCGTATGGAATTTTGCATATAAACATTTTGAATCAGCGGGAAAAGCTTGTCTGTACGTTGCCCTGTTTTGGCAGAAATAAAGAGCATAGGGGCATAGGTCATAAAGCTTAAGGTGTCATAAACGTTTTTCTGAAACGCTTGCATCGTGTTTGTTTCTTTTTCAATCAAATCCCATTTATTGACCGCAATTACAGAAGCTTTCCCTGCTTCATGCACATAGCCTGCAATCTTGGCGTCCTGTTCACTAACGCCTGTATCGGCATCAATCATAATTACAGCAACATCGCACCGTTCCACAGCGGAAAGAGATCGCATAACGCTGTATCGTTCAATCACGTCGTCAATTCTGTTCTTGCGGCGCATGCCGGCTGTATCAATCAGAACATAATCCTGTCCATTTCGCACTACTGCACTGTCAATTGCATCGCGCGTTGTGCCGGGGATATTGCTGACAATCATGCGGTTTTCGCCAAGAATATAGTTTACTAATGAACTTTTTCCGGCATTAGGTTTTCCGACAATGGCGACATGAATACCGGTTTCGATTTCATCTGCGCAAGACTCTGGCGGAAAGAAGCTGATTGCAGCCTCGATAACATCACCCACACCCATGCCGTGCAGGGAGGAAACAGGGTATGGATCACCCAGACCCAACGCATAGAATTCATAGACACCTACGGGGGTTTCCCCGGGAGAGTCCGCCTTATTGACAACCAGCAAAACCGGCTTTCCGGATTTTTGTAGCATGGCTGCAACTTCGGAATCACTGGCGGTTACGCCCTCACGCAAATTGGTTACAAAAAGAATTACATCTGCCGTATCAATGGCAAGCTGTGCCTGCAGAAACATTTCTCGCAAGATAATGTCCTTCCCGGCCGGTTCTATACCGCCTGTATCGACCACTGAAAATGTACGGCCAAACCATTCGGCATCAGCATAAATACGATCACGGGTAATTCCCGGCGTGTCTTCCACAATCGAAAGACGTTGACCAATAATTTTGTTAAATAAGGTGGATTTCCCCACATTCGGACGGCCAACAACCGCCACAACGGGTTTTGTCATTGCACCTCTTCCTTTCTAAGCTTTTCCCATAAATCATATCCGTCTGTTTGCACGCTGTAAATCGGTACGTGCAACTTTTCAGATATCTCTGTTATCGTCATATCATCTAAAAAAACTTCTGTGCCGCTACGGAGCATCACGGTAGGAATATATGCAGCATCGCCTAAGTCAGCATCTTGCAATTGGGCAACAATATCCTGCCCGGTAATTAAGCCTGCAACCGTAATATTTGGGCCAAAAAAGTGATTTTCAATACGATGCACCTGAATTTTTAATTGCGGGTACTTTGCCATGGCAAGGTCTGCAAGCATAGATAAATGCGAATGCGCGGCGACACCTGTAATAATAGAAACCTTTCTGCTGGCCGTGCAGGGGAAAGAGTGGATGGCATCTTTGAATTCTTCTGTCAGACTTCTTAAAAGGCCAACACCGTTTTCGATTTGTGCATATCCCTCATAAGCCTCCTCGGGAGGAATCGGGAGTTTTGCCTTTAAATAGAATTCGTCCGCAGCATAAATAAAGCGAGAACCAATCTTTTTAAGAAGTATTTCCTGCCAACTTACAACCTGCTGAAGAACTTGCTCTGCCGATGCCTTATCAAAGGGTTCAAGTGGATACAAGCCTTCTCTATATTTTGTTATGCCCACCGGCACAACGGAAACGCTGGTCATAAACGGATAAAATGCTGCTAAATCTTCAATCGTTTTATCGAGTGCCTTTCCGTCATTGACATGCCGCACCAAGACAATCTGTCCGTTCATATGTATACCGCCATCGCGCAGTGCTTGGATATGGCGAAGCGCCTTGCCGGCATGACGGTTTCGAAGCATAGAACAACGCAGATGCGGATCTGTGGTGTGCACAGAAATATTGATGGGCTCAAGATGCATACGGATAATCTTGGCAATGTCTGCATCACGCAGATTGGTGAGCGTGACGTAATTGCCGGATAAAAATGAAAGTCTTGTATCGTCATCCTTAAAATATAAAGTATCACGCATGCCGGACGGCATCTGATCAATAAAGCAAAAAATGCATCGGTTAGCGCATCTTTTTGCACCGCCAAACAAGGCACTTTCAAATTGAATGCCAAGATCCGGACTATCCGGCGCATCAAACCTAATAATCTCACGGGAATGGTCTGTTTTCAAAACCTGCAGGGTGACAACATCAGTGCAGGCAAAAAAACGAAAGTCCAGTTCATCTTCCGGCACATGCCCATTCACAGATTCTATAATGTCACCGGGGACAATGCCGGCCTCATAGGCATCGCTATCCGGTAGGACAGCATATACAACTGCTTTCATGCCTGCCGCTCCTTTAACGCACGATCCATATTCCGCACAGCATCACGCTTTGCAGCTGTTTCACGCTTGTCATATAGCTTTTTACCTTTGCAAAGGCCTAAGGATAGTTTTACGTTTGCGCCGCTCCAATGCAAGTCAAGCGGAATAAGGGTGTACCCGTCACGCATCACTTCGCTATGCAGACGGTTGATTTCTCGCTTATGCATCAACAACTTTCGGACACGTAAGGGGTCTTTATTAAAAATATTTCCCTGCTCATAGGGACTAATATGCATGCCATGGACGAAAATTTCGCCGTCCCGCACAGAGGCAAAGCTGTCCTTTAATGATACTTTACCGCCGCGAATGGATTTCACCTCTGTACCGGAAAGGGAAATGCCGGCCTCCAGAACTTCTTCCACAAAGAAATCATGTCTTGCTTTTTTGTTTTGTGCAATGATTTTTTCCATGCTTCTCATCCTTTATTCATATTCATGCAAATGTAAAAAGGCAAGGAAGAAAACAAGCGCCTTTGCATTTGCTGAAACGGCTATACAAATGTTTTTATTGAATAGATAAGGCTGTCGTGTTATCGACAGCCCCGAGAAAAGATACAACCGGATTATTTAAACACAACTGAAAGCAAAATGGACAAAACGATAAACAAAAAAGCCATGATAGCAGTCAATTTTTCAAGAAATCCGTTCAACGTTCTGTTCTTATTCTTTCCGAAAAATGTATCAGACCCATTACCGGCGATGGTGCCGGACAAGCCTGCATCTTTGTCATTCTGAAGAAGAACTGCAACTACCAAAAAGACTGTAACCACTATATGTATAATGGTACATATCAGTTTCCAATTCATACTTACACCCCCAATTTAAAATCACTTTTAGTAGTTTACCACATTTTTTTAGAATTTACAAGGTTTTTTATAAAAATTTTGATAATTTTTCGGATATTGACAAATAGGACACAGTTTGTTATACTGTAACATAAGAAAAAGGCCATACATATATAAATGAATTTGGTTTATACTATCTTTATCAAGAATGGGAGGGGTTTCATATGGCTGAAATCATTAAAACAGAGAATTTCGAAGAAAAGGTTTTAAAAGCAGAAAGACCGGTACTTGTAGATTTTTATGCGGATTGGTGCGGGCCTTGTAAAATGATGATACCGATTTTTGAAAAGCTTTCGGCAGAATATGCGGGCCGTGTAGATTTCTACAAATTGAACACGGATAAGGACGGTGCGTTGGCTGCACAATATCGCGTAATGAGTATTCCGACGATGATTCTCTTTGTAAACGGAGAAGAGAAGGAGCGTGTTGTTGGTGCAGTGCCGGAAGCTACGCTTCGCGGAAAGCTGGAGGAAGTATGAGCGGAGATACGTGGCTGAAAATTGATGTGTTTACGACATCGGAAGGGATTGAACCACTGTACGGCATGCTGCTCTCAATGGGGATCGAGAGCGCCGAAATTGCGGATGAACAGGATTTTGAAAGCTTTTTAGAGAAGAATACACAGTATTGGGATTATGTAGACGAAGCGCTACGTCAGGAAATGCATGCACCAACCCGTGTTACGGTTTATGTACGGGATGATGTAAATGGTCGGGAAACCCTGCTTCTTTTGCGCGAGAATGTCAAAAGGCTCAAGGCGGAAAATGCAGCAGTCGGCAGCCTTGATATCAAGATTGCGGATGTAGGTGAAGATGATTGGTTTGCCGAATGGAAGCAGTATTATAAGCCGTTTCGTGTCGGAGATGGTATTACGATTGTACCTGCATGGGAAGACTTTGCGGGGGAAGGCATTGTGCTGCGCATTAACCCGGGCATGCTGTTTGGCACAGGCAGCCATAATACTACAAGGCTTTGTATTGAAATCTTAGAGAAACAAATCAAACCGGGATGCAATGTTTTTGACGTAGGTTGCGGCAGCGGTATTTTATCCATACTGTCCCTTCTTTTAGGAGCATCCTCCGCGTTGGCAGTGGATATTGATGCGGCCGCACCGCGGATAGCGCACGAAAATGCAGAACTAAACGGCATTGGGAAAGATGTATATACGGTTTTGCATAAGAATATTTTAGAGGAAGAGGTAACCGACCAACGCTTTGATTTGGTGGTAGCCAATATTGTGGCAGATGTGATCATTCCCCTTTCTGCTAAGGTAGGAAAATACATAAAAGAGGATGGCGTGTTCCTCTGCTCCGGTATTATCCAGGATAGGTTGGATGATGTCCTGAAAGCACTTGCACAGAATGGTTTCCGTTTACTGGAAAAGAAGCAGGATGGCGAATGGTGGGCCGTTCTCTCCGGAAAGGAGTAGGGATGGCAAGATTTTTTGTTTCACCCGGCGATATCTGTGGTAATACGATTCAAATAACAGGAGATGATGCTGCACATATCGCACGTGTGCTCCGAATGCGCGTAGGCGAAATGCTTACTGTCTGCGATGGGAATTTAACGGATTATCTGTGCAGCATTTCGGCAATACATAAGGATTGCGTTACGGTTTCGGTACAGGAAAAGATGCAAAATATGTGCGAACCGCCTGTGCAGATTACACTGTACCAGGGCATGCCCAAAGGGGCAAAAATGGATTATATTGTTCAAAAGTGCGTTGAGGTAGGGGTCTGCCGCATTGTGCCGATGCAAACAGAATTTGTCGTAAGCAAAGGCGAAGTGAAAGAGGAACGCTTGAACCGCATTGCGCTTGAGGCGGCCAAACAATCCGGCAGAGGGACTGTACCGCTTGTGACAAAGACCATGCCGTTTGACCAGGCTGTGATTGCGGCAGCAAAGGCAGAACTTGCTGTTTTTCCTTATGAGTGCGAGAAGCGGAATAGCCTCAAAGCAATTTTACGGGGTAAGATGCCGAAAACAGTATCTATTATGATTGGCCCGGAGGGCGGGTTTTCTGCAAATGAAGTGGAACAAGCCAAATCCTGCGGGCTACATGTGGTAACATTAGGCGGAAGGATTCTGCGCACCGAAACGGCGGGCCTTGTGGCAGCAGGGAATGTATTATATGAATTGGAGAGTGAAGCATGAAGTGCAAAGGCATCATTTTTGATTTAGACGGTACACTTTTAAATACTTTAAAGACCATCGCGTATTACTGCAATGCTGCCTTGGAAAAGTATGGCATTGTCCCTTATGCAGAGGAAAAGTTTAAATATATGGTAGGGAACGGCGCAAAAAATCTGGTACATAGGATGTTAGAAGGTAGAAATATCAAGGATGAAGATACATTTCAAAAGGTATATACACACTATAATGATATATATAATAGCAACACAACTTATTTAACTGAGATTTATCCGGGTATTCCTGCACTTTTAGAAACGATTCGTGATGCCGGAATGAAAGCTGCAGTTTTGTCAAATAAACCGCAAGCAGCCACAGTGCCGATTATCAAATCCTTTTTTGGAGAAGATACTTTTGAAGCAGTTTATGGCGGCAGAGAGGGGGTTCCGCTAAAGCCAGACCCGACAGCGGCCTTAGCGATTGCAAAGGAACTGGATGTTGAACCAAGTGCGTGCCTTTATGTTGGAGATACCTCTGTGGACATGCAAACAGGCAAGAATGCAGGGTTTTACACAATTGGCGTTTTATGGGGTTTCCGTACGCGGCAGGAATTAGAGGAAGCAAAGGCAGACATGATTGCTGAAAGTCCGGCAGATATTGAGAAACTTATAAGAGAGGCATAAAGCCGAAAGGTTAGAGGTGAAATACATGCCCAAAATCGGAAATGACTGGGACGAAATCATTGGTGGCGAATTTAAGAAATCGTATTATACAGCATTGCGTTCTTTTTTAAAAGAAGAATATGCAACGCATACTGTATATCCGAACATGTACGATATATTTTCTGCCTTGTCTGCAACACCGTATCATCGTGTAAAGGTGGTCATATTGGGACAGGATCCCTATCACGGAGAGGGGCAGGCGCACGGCATGTGTTTTTCAGTGCGAGAGGGAGTCCCCATACCACCCTCCCTTATCAATATCTATAAAGAAATTGTAAGCGAATTGGGTGGTTTTATACCTGATAACGGCTATTTAATGCCATGGGCAGAGCAGGGCGTTTTGCTTTTAAATAATGTGCTTACAGTGCGAGGCGGCGTAGCAAATTCCCACAGCAAGAAAGGGTGGGAGCAGTTTACCGATGCGATTGTAGAAGCGTTGAATAAGCGTCCGGAACCGATGGTGTTCCTGCTTTGGGGTGCGAATGCGCGCGAAAAGGCGGCAAGGGTAGATATAGAAAAACATCTTTGTTTAACTGCGGCACATCCAAGTCCTCTTTCAGCTTACAATGGCTTTTTTGGATGTAATCATTTTAAATTGGCAAATGAATTTCTGATTCAACAGGTAAAAAGTCCAATTCAATGGCAAATTCCGAATTTAAAAGAGACCGACAAAGCATGATGCTGTACTTGTCGGTTTTTTTGCTAAAAAGTGAAAAAAACGCCGATAACAAAAAATAGTTATTTGACAAAATCATTTCATTGTAGTATAATATATACAAAGCTTTAAATAGCATGCATATACGATGCGGATTTTTAACTACAAGCAGAATGTCCAATGAAAAGGCAGGAGGCGTAAAGAGATGTACAGCATCGGTGACAAGGTTGTTTATCCTATGTATGGTGCGGGAATTATCGAGGCGATTGAGGAACAAGAATTTCAAGGCGTGGTAAGTAAGTATTATGTGATGAAAATGCCTATGGGAGATATGAAAGTCATGATTCCTACACTGAACGCGGAGAGGATTGGCATACGCGATGTGATTGACGGCAACGAGGCGGATAAGGTTTTGGAAGAATTTGCAAATGCCAGTGTAGAGTGTGATCTAAGCTGGAATAAACGGTATCGGGAGAACATGGTCAAAATTAAGGGCGGCAATATATACGAGGTCGCCAGGGTGGTTAAAATGCTTATGACAAGGGATAGAGAAAAGGGCCTTTCTACCGGTGAAAAAAAGATGTTATCCAGTGCCAAGCAGATTTTGGTAAGTGAGCTTGTGCTTGCAAAAAATGTTACGCAGAACGAGATTGAAAGTATTTTCGAAGCCGTTTTTACGGCGGAATAAAGGAGTGGCTTCCTTACCGCGGGGTAGCTGAATAGAATATATGCAAAAAAAGATTACAGCGATTATTCCGGCAGCCGGAAAAGGAACAAGGATGGGTGCTGAAATCAATAAAGTTTTTTTAGAGGTTTTAGGGCATTCTGTTTTTGCATGGACACTTCGTGCTTTTGAGGATTGTACTGTAATTCATGAAATTGTTGTGGTAACCGGTGAAGAAGATATATTTCTATGCAGAGATATTATTGCAGAAGAAGGATTTACAAAAGTCCGCGCTGTGCTTCGTGGTGGAGCAACACGGGCGGCCTCTGTATATGCCGGTATTTCTGCCGCGGAGGATGCAAGCATGGTTGTGATTCATGACGCGGCGCGTCCGCTTGTTACACCGGAGATTATCGAAAGAGTCGTACAAAGCGCGGAGGAGCATGGCGCAGCCATTGTTGCCGTGCCGGTGGTCGATACAATTAAAGAAACAGAAAATGGATTTATTACAAAAACAGTCAAACGTGACAAACTATATGGGGCACAAACGCCGCAAGTTTTTGCTAGACAAACCATACTGCATGCAATAGAAAAATACGGAGAAGATATTACGGATGATGCATCTGCGGCAGAACAAGCAGGCATACCGGTAGCAATTGTAGCCGGCAGCTATGAGAATATTAAAGTTACAACGCCTTTTGATATGGCAGTATGTGAAATGATATTGAGGCGAAGAGGATAAATAGATGAGGATTGGACATGGATATGATGCGCATCGGCTTGTTGCAGGTCGTGCACTTTATATAGGCGGTATCGAAATACCGCATGAAAAAGGGCTCCTCGGGCATTCGGATGCAGATGTATTGCTGCATGCTTTAATGGATGCCATACTCGGCGCCGCTGCATTAGGGGACATTGGCACGCATTTTCCACCATCTGATATGAATTATAAAGGCATTCGGAGCACACGTCTTTTGAAACGTGTTATGGAACTGATCGGAGAAAAAGGATATAAGATTTGCAATGTTGATATGACAGTGATTGCTCAAAAGCCGAAACTTTCTCCCTATATAGAGTCGATGCGGCAGTGTATTGCTGAGCACTTACAGGTCGGATTGGATGCAGTGAGCGTGAAGGCTACAACAACAGAAGGCATGGGATTTACCGGAAGAGAAGAAGGCATCGCTGCTGTTGCGGTTTGTCTTTTAGACCAAAAATAGTAGGAGGATAGAAAATGACGCAATTATCTTGTCGTTACACAGAAGGATTTGTCAATCCAAATGAGGTAGAGGCTTTATGGTCGCAGGCACAAGTTGCCCATAAGCTTTTGCATGAAAAGACCGGGCTTGGGAATGACTATACCGGTTGGGTGGATTGGCCGACTTGTTATGATAAAGATGAATTTGCAAGAATACAAGCTGTAGCAAATAAGATTCGCGAAACAGCAGATGTGTTGATTGTAATTGGTATTGGCGGGTCATATTTAGGCGCAAAAGCTGCGATTGATATGCTGGCCGGTACGTTTTATAATGCAAAATCAAGAGAGATGCGAAACGGTCCGCAGATTTATTTTGCAGGGAATAGTATCAGTGCTTCCTATTTGCAGGAATTAAAAACGCTGGTCACTGATGCATCTGTAGCCGTAAACGTCATTTCAAAATCCGGCACAACGACGGAACCTGCAATTGCATTTCGTGTTTTTAAAGAATTATTAGAAAAAAAATATGGAAAAGAAGGCGCAAAAGAACGAATTTTTGTCACGACTGATAAGGCAAGAGGTGCTTTATACAGCATGGCGGCAGAAGAAGGATATGAACGCTTCGTCATTCCGGACGATATTGGCGGACGATATTCCGTATTAACCCCTGTCGGCCTTTTGCCGATTGCTGTTGCCGGTATTCCGATTGATGCCATCATGGCAGGCGCACAGGCGGCTATGGAAGAATACAGCGTTCTTGACCTTGCAAAAAATGATTGCTATCGCTACGCAATTATGCGAAATGCCTTATATCGGAAAGGCAAGAATATTGAAATCCTTGTGAATTATGAAGGTGCACTGCATTACGTGGCTGAGTGGTGGAAGCAGCTTTATGGAGAAAGCGAAGGCAAGGACCAAAAGGGCATTTTCCCGGCAGCGGTTGATTTCTCAACAGATTTGCACTCTATGGGGCAGTATATTCAGGATGGACTTCGTTGCATATTTGAAACGGTTCTGCATGTTAAGAATACACTGCTGGATATCCAAATTCCCGATACCGGAGATAATCTGGACGGTCTTAGCTTCTTAGCCGGCAAGAGCGTTGATTATGTCAATAAAAAGGCTTTTTTGGGTACACTTTTGGCACATAATGATGGCGGCGTGCCCAATATGGTCATTGAAATTGACAAGATGGATGCGTATAGTTTTGGTCACATGGTCTATTTCTTTGAAAAGGCCTGCGGCATCAGCGGATATATTTTAGGTGTTAACCCGTTTAACCAACCGGGCGTAGAGGCATACAAAAAGAATATGTTTGCACTTTTGGGCAAACCCGGATACGAGAAAGAAAAAGAGGCATTACAGCAGCGTCTGTGTGCAGATGAGGCTTAGGAATAGGCTAAATTGACAAATAAGAAAGGTGGAAACTAAATGGTAAAGGTGATTTTAGGGGAAAAAGGCACAGGTAAGACAAAGGCGTTACTGGACAGAGTACATGAAGCAGTCGTGAGCGAAAAAGGCTCAGTCGTATTTATTAATAATGGAAATCGGCACATCTATGACGTAAGTCATAAAATTCGTTTGGTAGACACTGCAGAGTATGACATGCATTCTTTTGAATGTTTTTATGGTTTGCTTTGTGGTATTGTAGCACAGAATTATGATGTTTCTTATATTTTTATTGACGGTCTTTTGAAAATTGCAAAAGGTTCTGCTGAGGAAATGGAAGTATTCCTCGACAAAGCAAATGCTCTTTGCGAAAAGTTCAATATTCAGATGGCAATTTCAATCAGCATTGATCCTGCAAAGGTAAGTGACAAGGTAAAAGCATACGCATAATCGTGAAAGGATTTTATATATGAAGTATCAGAGTACACGGGGCGGTAGCATCGTCTCAGCATCCCAAGCAATCGTAAAGGGACTTGCACCGGACGGTGGGCTTTATGTGCCGGCATCCATTCCGGTAATTGATGATCTTATGGCACTTTGCAATCTGTCTTATCAAGAAAGAGCGGTTCAGGTTCTTTCTCGGTTTTTAACAGATTTTACTGCCGAAGAAGTCAAGAAGTGTGTGCAGTCAGCATACACCGCAGAAAAGTTTGGTTCGGAGGCAATCGCCCCTCTCCATAAGCTGGATGATTATGCACAGGTGCTAGAACTTTGGCATGGCCCCACCTGCGCGTTTAAAGACATGGCGTTGCAGATTTTGCCGCATCTTTTAATAACTTCTATGCGGAAAAATGGGATTACAGAGGAAGTGACGATTCTTGTTGCGACCAGTGGCGATACCGGTAAGGCAGCACTGGAAGGCTTTAAAGATGTTACCGGCACACGCATTATTGTTTTTTTCCCGGAAAATGGCGTTAGCCGGATGCAACGCTTGCAAATGGTGACGCAGGAAGGAAAGAATGTCGGCGTTGCAGCTGTGCGTGGGAACTTTGATGATGCACAAAACGGTGTAAAGTCCATTTTTACGGATGACAGTTTCAATCGGGAACTGAAAGAAAGAGGCTATGTGCTTTCTTCTGCAAATTCTATCAATTGGGGGCGTCTTGTACCCCAAATTGTGTATTACCTTTCCGCATGGGCAACTATGGTAAAAAATGGCGAGATTACACCGGATGAAAAAATCAATGTGACTGTTCCTACCGGCAATTTTGGAAACATTCTCGCAGCTTATTATGCGGGTAAAATGGGTATGCCGCTTGGTAAATTGATTTGTGCCTCCAATGCAAACGATGTGCTGACCGATTTTATTCACACAGGCGAGTATAACCGAAACCGCGCATTTCATTTAACCATGTCGCCTTCTATGGATATTTTGATTTCCAGTAATTTGGAAAGATTCCTGTACGACATGGAAGGACAGGATGCAGAGAGTGTTTCTGCATATATGCAAAGCCTTAAGGAAAGCGGCAAGTATCAGATTAGGCAAGAAACCTTTGTAAAAATGCAGGATTGCTTGTGGGCCGGAAGCTGCGATGATACAGAAACACTCGCGGTGATTCGTGACACAAAGGATAAGTATGGATATGTAGTGGATACGCATACGGCGGTCGCTCTCGGAGTTTATGAGAAGTACAAGAAGGTAACTGGAGATACAAGTAAGACAGTTATTGCATCCACTGCCAGTCCCTATAAATTCGGAAAGAGTGTCCTTGCAGCTCTCGGCGGAAATACCGAGACAGATGATTTTTCCATGCTGCAGGAGATAAAAGAAAAGAGTGGTTTTGCAATTCCGGTATCCTTGTGGGAACTGCAGAACAAAGAAGAAAGATTTAAGACAGTATGCGCACCGGACGAAATGCGCGAAGCTGTTCGGAAAATGCTGTAAAATTCGCCGCCCACAGCGTATTTGGCTATGGGCGGCATGCTGTTTCAATTAGTAGTCTTCCCGTTCAATGAAAGTGGCGCAGTCTGTGCCCTCGTGGCCGGTTGCACCTCTTGGTGTTACCTCAATGGATTCAGCCGTACACTTTCCATCACAGGTATTGAAGCAGCAGCAGTCTACACCGCACTTAACGTTGCGCAGGGTTCCGCGAGAATTTGATTTATCCATTAGAACCTCCAAATTTATTTCATTGGGCGCTGTGCGCCTCTCGTGGATATAGCATACGCAGTTTTTAATATTTTATTCTAAGGAGCTTTTAATATGGCTTTATTTGCCATTTCGGATTTGCACCTGCCTATCGGTATTGATAAACCAATGGATGTTTTTGGTGCCGGATGGGAAAATTATGTTGCACGCATTGCAGACGGATGGAAGAAAATGGTTCGGGATTCAGACACTGTATTAGTCAACGGAGATGTTTCTTGGGCGACATATTTGGAAGAAGCATTGCCTGATTTGCAGTTTATTGAGTCATTACCAGGTAAAAAGCTGATTTCAAAGGGTAATCATGATTATTGGTGGACAACCCTCTCAAAATTGCAAGCATTCACTGCGGAGCATCACTTGGATTCGATCACTTTCATGCATAACAACAGTGTGCTATGTGAGGGATATGCAATATGTACTTGTCGTGGCTGGCGTTCACCATTTGAACGTGGTTTTTCGGCTGAGGATGAGAAGATTTATGCGCGTGAAATGGCGCGTTTGACACTATCTTTGAAAGAAGGTGAAAAGCTTTCTGAAAAGCGGATTGTTATGATGCATTATCCGCCGGAAGTTGGTTTTTCAGATATTTTAGATGCATATAACGTGCAGTATTGCCTTTATGGGCATTTGCACGGCAAAGCAGCGTGGGATCGATTTCCGCAAAGCGATCGGGATATTTTAGTCTCGGCGGACTATTTGTTTTTTACGCCGCGATATATTGCAGGGGACAGAGAGAACCTGTAGGGAAAAATAATAGAAGGAAGTGATAGTATGGCAATCGAAATCAAAGAAATTGAACATTTAGCAGATCTTGCACGTCTTGCGCTATCAGAAAAAGAGAAGGAGCAGCTTTCGCGGGAAGTGGGGCAGATGATTGAATTTGCAGACAAGTTGTCTACCTTAGATACGACAGACACAGATCCGACAATGTTTGCAGCCAATGTTTATAATGTCTTTCGCGAGGATGAAGCAATGCCATCCTTACCTACGGCGGCAATTTTACAAAATGCCCCATCGGCGGATATGGAATGCTTTGTAGTACCTAAGACCGTTGAATAGAAAGGATGAGTTCATGCATTCACTTTGCAAAATGACGGCGCATGCGTTGTCTGAAAAATTAAAAAATAAAGAGATTTCTGCGCTGGAGCTTACCAAGGCACAGCTTGCAATTATAAAAGAAAAGGAACCGGAAATCGAAAGCTATATTACGGTTACAGAAGATACAGCACTCGAAAAGGCGGCTGAAGTGGATAAAAAACTTGCAGCAGGCGAGAGCGTTTCTCCTCTTGCCGGCATACCCATGGGGATAAAGGATAATATCTCAACAAAAGGCATTTTGACAACTTGTGCATCGAAAATGCTTTACAACTACGTGCCGCCATTTAATGCCACGGTTGCAGAAAAATTGGATGCGGCGGATAGCGTTATGGTTGGAAAGCTCAATATGGACGAATTTGCCATGGGTTCTTCTACGGAGAATTCATATTTTAAAAAGACAAAGAATCCGCGAAATACTGCGTGTGTACCGGGAGGTTCCTCCGGCGGTGCTGCCGCCGCTGTTGCAGCAGATGAAGCCGTATTTACATTGGGATCAGATACAGGCGGTTCTATCAGACAGCCTGCATCGCTTTGCGGTGTTGTGGGGATGAAGCCAACTTATGGACTGGTTTCCCGCTATGGTCTTGTTGCATTTGCTTCCTCTCTTGATCAAATTGGGCCGCTGACAAAGGATGTAACAGATTGCGCAATGGTTCTGCAGGAAATCGCAGGTTGGGATAAAAAAGACTCCACCTCCTTACCGGCAGAAAAACTTTCGTATATAAGCGCGCTAACCGGCGAGTGTAAGGGAATGCGCATCGGACTCCCACGCGAATATTTTGGGGAAGGCCTTGACCCCAATGTTCGTGAGGCAACACTTCGCGCTGCCGGCGCATACGAAAAAATGGGTGCAGAAATCGTAGATTGTTCATTGCCGATGCTTGCATATGCACTGGAAACCTATTATTTAATTTCCTCCGCAGAAGCCAGCTCTAACTTAGCGAGATATGATGGCGTTCGGTACGGCTATCGTGCAGAAAACTGCAAGGATTTGGACGAACTTTTTCTGCGTACACGCAGCGAGGGATTTGGAACAGAAGTAAAACGCAGAATTATGTTAGGCACGTTCGTTTTAAGTAGCGGTTACTACGATGCGTATTATAAAAAGGCTTTAAAGACAAGAACGTTGATTCGGCAAGATTTTTCTAACGTGTTCAAAAAGTGTGACTGTATTTTAACACCTACATCACCGGTTACCGCATGGAAGTTTGGGGAAAAGTCAGAAAATCCGTTGCAAATGTATTTAGCAGATCTTTATACTGTTTCTGTCAATATTGCCGGGCTTCCGGCACTTAGTATGCCTTACGGAACAGATGACGGCGGTTTGCCGATTGGCGTGCAGCTGATTGGAAATACATTGTGTGAGAATACAGTGCTTCGTGCCGCATACGCTTTAGAACAAGACACAAGTACTGGGAAAACGGAGGTGACAGCAAGATGAAATATGAAACCGTAATCGGGTTGGAAGTTCACGCAGAACTTGCAACAGAAACAAAAATATACTGTAGCTGTGCGAATCAGTTCGGCGGTGACACGAACACACGTTGCTGTCCGGTTTGCGTTGGGCTCCCTGGATCATTACCGGTTTTGAATGCACGCGTTGTCGAGTACGCAATCTTAGCAGGGCTTGCAATGCATTGCAATATTGCTGAACAGTGTAAGCAAGACAGAAAGAATTATTTTTATCCGGATTTGCCGAAGGCGTATCAGATTTCGCAGTTCGATATTCCGCTTTGCGCAGATGGCTATGTTGAAATTGACATCGATGAGGCAACAAAAAGGATAGGCATTACTCGTATTCATATTGAGGAAGACGCAGGCAAGCTTCTGCATGCAGAGGGTGGAAATTTTTCATTGGTAGACTATAATCGTGGCGGTGTCCCGCTCATTGAAATTGTCAGTGAACCGGATATGCGTTCACCCGAAGAAGCGGCCGCTTATCTTGAAACCATTAAATCAATTTTGCAGGCCATTGGGGTTTCGGATTGTAAGATGCAGGAAGGTTCCTTGCGTTGTGATATCAATGTGTCTGTTCGTCCTGAGGGACAAAAGGAGTTTGGCGTTCGCAGTGAATGTAAAAATGTAAACTCCTTCCGTGCTGCAGTGCGCGCTATCCGTTATGAAAGAGATAGACAGATTGCAGTTTTAGAAGCTGGTGGTGTGGTGGAGCAAGAAACACGCCGTTGGGATGATGCAAAGGGCGAAAGCTATGTCATGCGGTCCAAAGAGGAGGCACACGATTATCGGTATTTTCCGGAACCGGATCTCATGCCTATTCATGTGGATGCTGCATGGGTAGAGAGATTGCGGAAAACACTACCAGAATTGCCACAAGAAAAGAAGAGAAGATATAAAAGTGACTTTGATTTGCCGGATTATGATGCAGGCCTTTTGGGTGCATCTGTTGGTCTTGCCACAATATTTGAAGCAACTGTTACTGAAGGCGCAAAACCGAAGTTGGTATCCAATTGGCTGTTGGGTGATATAAGCAAGATATTGAACGAGAAGGGGATAGAGGCTACGGAGATTCCCTTTGACGGCAAAGCACTCTTTGAGCTGCTTGCATTCATAGAAAATGGAACAATCACCGGCACAATTGCAAAGCAGGTGTTGCCGAAAATGTTTGATGAAGGTAAATCTGCAAAACAAATTGTGGAAGAAGAGGGACTTGCGCAAATCAATGATGAAGGCGCAATTGCTTCCCTAATTCAGGAGGTTCTTGCCGCAAACGAAGCTGCTGTTCAAGATTTTCGTTCCGGTAAAGACAGAGCTATAGGATTTTTAACAGGGCAAGTTATGCGTGCTTCTAAAGGCAAGGCAAATCCCGGCGTCATTCAGGCAAAGCTGAGAGAAGCGTTAGATGCAGTAAAGTAGGCAGAATGCGCCTATATACAACATGTACTTAAAAATATTGTTAGAATAAGTATTTTTCACAAAATGCGAAAAGATGGAAAACAGTATTGTTTTTTATAAAAATATGTGATAAAATACCGAATGTCATTTTTGACAAAACACAAAGGCAAAATGATATAGCACAAAACCCATGTACTATTTATAAAAAAGGAGATAGATGGTTATGTCATGTAATATACGTCCTGAAACAATGGCCCGTATCAGTTCCCGAGAGCAGGCAATGGCTTTTATTGATGAACAGGTAGCAGAGATTCGTGCACAGGTTGGCGATAAAAAGGTTCTTCTTGCGTTGTCCGGCGGTGTCGATTCTTCGGTTGTAGCGGCACTGCTCATAAAGGCAATTGGGAGAAAACTCATTTGCGTACATGTCAATCATGGACTTATGCGCAAAGGGGAAAGCGAGCAGGTTATTGAGATATTCCAAAATCAACTTGATGCCAATTTAATTTATATTGATGCTACAGATCGCTTTTTAGATTTGCTCGCAGACGTCGCTGATCCGGAAAAGAAACGCAAAATTATTGGCGGCGAATTTATTAAAGTGTTTAATGAACAAGCGGCAAAGTTAGACGACATTGAATTTCTTGCGCAGGGAACAATCTATCCGGATATTTTAGAGTCTGACGGCGTAAAGGCACATCATAATGTTGGTGGTCTGCCGAAAGATATGAAGCTATCGTTGGTTGAACCAGTAAAACTTCTCTTTAAAGATGAGGTGCGCGTTGTGGGGGAAGCGTTGGGCTTGCCGCATAGCATGGTACACCGTCAGCCGTTCCCAGGTCCGGGATTAGGCGTTCGTTGTTTGGGTGCAATTACGCGCGATCGTCTGCATGCACTGCGTGAAGCTGATGCTATCCTGCGAGAAGAATTTGACAAGAACGGCCTTGCCGGTAAGGTTTGGCAGTATTTTATTGCGGTGCCGGACATGAAGAGCGTTGGTGTAAAAGATAGTAAAAGATATGAAGGCTGGCCGGCAATCATCCGTGCAATTAATACAAAGGATGCTATGACAGCAACAGTTGAGGAAGTTCCTTATGCGGTGTTGCATCATATTACCAACCGTATTACAAATGAGGTAGAAGGTATTAATCGTGTGTTGTTTGATTTAACACCAAAGCCTGTTGGAACGATCGAGTGGGAATGATGTACGAAACGGCTGAACACCGCATAAATACTGGGTTTTTCGAAAATTAAAAGGTGTTTTGGCAACGATTTGGCAACATCTGTATTATTCATAATAATTAAGAGCTAACTGATTTTTTGTAAAATCGGTTAGCTCTTTTTGTCTTGTCATT
>JAQXGO010000061.1 GCA_029006755.1 Clostridia bacterium
CATATTTTAAGAAATGAAGAAGGAGTCATAGCAAAAAGATTTTATCATCATTTTGCTATGGCTCCGTTTGGCAACAATTAATTTTAGTTTTCAGTTAAGCGTTTCGTGTCAAGGGCAATCATAAGTTCTTCGTTTGTAGGAATAACTAATGTTTTCACCTTAGCATCCGGTGCGCTGACATCAATATCTATGCCGCGCTTTGCATTCTTTTCATCATCGATAGAAATACCAAAGAAGGAAAGTTCCTCTGCCATTTGTTTGCGAAGCTCCTTATTATTTTCACCGACACCGGCTGTAAAAACAAGAGCGTCAACACCATTCATGGCGGCAATATACTGACCAATGCACTTTTTGATGCTATATGCAAACATGTCGAGTGCAAGCTTTGCACGCGCATTATTGTCTGCCTGTGCTTCAAGATCACGGAAGTCACTGCTGATGCCGGAGACACCTAAAACACCAGATTTTTTATTCAAAATGTTTGTAACCTCTTTTGCATCTATGCCTTCTTTTTCCGCAATGTAGGAACAGATAGCCGGATCAATATCGCCGCTGCGTGTACCCATAATAAGGCCGGCTAAGGGGGTAAAGCCCATAGAAGTATCAATAGACTTGCCATATTTAACAGCAGCCAAACTGGATCCATTGCCTAAATGCAAGGTAATAAGCTTGAGTTCGGATAAAGGCTTACCGAGCAGTTCGGCAGCGCGCTGCGATACATATTTGTGCGAAGTGCCGTGAAACCCGTAGCGGCGAATCTTATGCTCTTTGTAGTAAGAGTAGGGAACAGCATAAAGATATGCTTCCGGCGGCATGGTCTGATGAAAAGCGGTATCAAACACGGCAACCTGTTTTGCATGTGGAATAACTTTTTCGCATGCAAGAATACCGGTTAAATTCGGTGCATTATGTAACGGAGCCAGTTCAATGCAAGCTTCGATAGATTTTTTTACATTTTCATCAATTATAACGGACTCAGAGAATAACTCACCGCCATGAACAACGCGATGACCAACAGCAGAAATTTCCTTCATATCAGAAATAACTCCATGCTCTGCATCTGTCAGGGCAGCGATCACCATACCGATAGCATCTGTATGATCTTTCATGTCTTTTTCGATAATGACTGTATCCTTGCCGATAGGCGTATGCTTTAAACGGGAATCATTAATACCAATTCTTTCACATAGACCTTTAGCAATTACAGACAGATCATCCATGTTTATAAACTGATATTTTAAGGATGAGCTTCCTGCATTAATAACTAAAACTTTCATGAGAAATCTCCTTTTTACTGATTTTGTGCCTGAACGGCTGTAATGGCGATTACGCCAACAATATCTTCCGCGCTGCATCCGCGAGACAAGTCATTAACAGGCTTGGCAATACCTTGTGTAATAGGACCGTAAGCTTCTGCCTTTGCAAGACGCTGTGTCAGCTTGTACCCAATATTGCCGGCATTTAAGTCGGGGAAAACCAGTACATTTGCGCTACCGGCAATTGCACTTCCGGGGGCTTTGGACTGACCAATCGCAGGAACAATAGCGGCATCAAGCTGGAGTTCGCCGTCAAGTGCAAGCTCCGGAGCCTTTTCCTTTGCGAGCTTTGTGGCCAGCTGCATCTTGTCTACCAGCGGACTCTTTGCGCTACCGTAGCTGGAGTAAGAAAGCATTGCAACCTTCGGCTCAGCTTCCAATAATGTACGGAAGGACTTTGCAGAAGAAATTGCGATTTCAGAAACTGCTTCAGCATCAGGATCCTCGTTCAATCCGGAATCAGCAAAAATAAATGCACCTTTTTCACCATACTCACAATCCGGAACAACCATTACGAAAAATGCAGATACGAGTTTTGTACCGGGAGCAGTTTTTAATATCTGCAAGCAGGGACGCAATACGTTTGCAGTTGCGTTAATAGCACCAGCTACCATACCATCTGCAAGACCAAGCTTTACCATCATAACACCATAGTATAATTCATTTTTTACGGTTTCCAATGCCTTTTCAGGCGTCATGCCCTTTGCTTTGCGAAGTTCAAAAAGCTCATTTGCAAACTGCTCTTTGTTCTCAGCGGTTAAAGGATTAATAATGGTTGCATTTTCAATGTTTAAGGATTCCTCTGCTGCCATCTTGTGAATACTTTCCGCATCACCTAAAATGACAATGTTTGCGATGCCCTTAGAAAGTGCAATAGAAGCTGCACGAATGGTTCGGATATCGCTGCCCTCCGCCAGGACAATTGTTTTTTTGTCAGATTTTGCCCGTTCAATAATACGGTCTAAAAACCTACTCATGTTTCGCACCCTTTCCTAACACATTTTAATATCTTTAGAATTATATCGCAAAACAATGCAAAATGCAATATTTTTATGAAAAGTTTTTTAACAATAATGTAATAATTTTGTTGACAAGACGTTATTGGCTATGTATAATAAGTAAAGGAGATGATTGTACCATATAGAAAAGGCGGTAAGAAGTTTGAATACAAAACCTTTATTAACAGCTACAGCACGTGCATCGCGTCGAACAGAAACGATGACTGATAATTTTTATATGAATGGATCTTTGCCTCCGTGCGGCTCTGTGCCCGTTAATAAACCCTTTTCGAAAGATATCCGTGCAAAGCTGAGCGTTTTTGCAGTCAGTGATGGATACGGATCGGAGGACACAGCCGCTAATGCAGCGCATAAGGTGCTTTCTGTGTTAAAGAAGCATCACGATCATCTTGGCACTGTAACGGTAGAAGCGATTCATTCAGTAATAGAGCCATTTACAGAAGAAGCAAATAGCTTTATGCAATCACTTGGAACAGATGCAGGGGCATCTTTGGCCATGCTTGTAATCAGTCATGGTGTTGCAACGGCTTTAAATACAGGAAATGCCAGAGTTTATTCTTTTAAGTATGGCAGATTAAATCGATTAACAGTTGATGATACAGAAACACAGCATTTATTAAACATTGGCGCTATCCGTCGTGAAGAAGCGAAGGATCACGTAGGAAGAAGAACACTTACAGCGTCAATCGGCAAGCTCAATACGCAGGAAGGTCAAAAAATGCATATGTCAAGCCCTATGCCGGTTGAAAGTGGCGACATTTTTCTGCTTTGCTCCAATGGCCTATCAGATTATCTTTCTGATGACAGAATCTCTTATATTCTCTCTCTGCGTATGAGTAATGAAAGGCTTGCACAGCGGCTCGTAAGTGAAGCAATTGCGCGTGGGGCGGATGATAATCTGACTGTGGTGATTGTACGCAGTGGTAAAAACGTAAAGCCTTCACGCGTGAATAAGGGGTTACTTAAAATCGGTGTGTGCGTAATTTTATTAGCAATCCTCGCGGCGTACTTACTTTCTAAGCCTTGGGCAGATAATGCACCGTATCCGGCAGAGGAAACGCCAACTGTTTCACCATCACCAACACCGGATTCGGTTTTAAGTTCCGCGCCGCCTGTAGACCAAGGTGGTTTTGAACTAAGAGAATAATCCATATAGAAGGAATCATTATGAAAAAAATGAAAACGGCCGTCTTCGTATCCGGCGGCGGCACAAACCTACAGGCACTGATCGACGCATGTAAATCCGGCATAATAGTTTCAGCGGAAATTACTTGTGTTATTTCAAATAAAGATGATATTTACGCTTTGACACGTGCAAAAGAAGCGGGGATTGAAACGTGTGTAATTAAAGATAACTTTGAAGATTCCGTTCTTTCTTTTTTACAAGAAAAAGGTGTTGAGTTAATTGTTCTTGCAGGGTTTTTATCCATTGTCGGGAAGAAGCTTATTCAAGCTTTTCCAAATAAAATTATCAATATTCACCCATCGCTGATTCCTGCTTTTTGCGGAAAGGGGCACTATGGTTTACATGTGCACGAAAAGGTTATTGCGTATGGTGCAAAGCTTACTGGTGCAACCGTGCATTTTGTTTCTGAGGAAGTAGATGGCGGTGTTATTCTATTGCAAAAATCGGTTGCGGTTTTGCCAACAGATACACCTAAAGTGTTGCAAAAACGCGTTATGCAGGAAGCGGAATGGATTATATTGCCGGAGGCTGTGGAATTAGTATCCTCCGGTCGGGTAGAGGTGAATGGACGTACTGCAATCATACACTAAGGAGGACAAAATGGATTTACAGAATTATTTAAAGGCGAACAGTTACCCGGGACGTGGTATTTTGCTCGGAAAAATTGAGGATTACGCTGTTATTGCGTATTTTATTATGGGAAGAAGCGTAAATAGCCGGAATCGCATTTTTGAGGAATGCGCAGATGGCATACGGACAAAGGCCTTTGAAGAAAGCAAGATGACAGATCCGTCCCTGATTATATATTATCCGTATAGGGTTCATGCTGATAAGCATATTATTACAAACGGTGATCAAACCGATACAATTTTTGAGTATATAAAAAAGGGTAAAACATTTGAAGAAGCATTAGAAACACGCACATTTGAACCGGATGCGCCCAATTTTACACCCAGAATTTCCGGAATGGTGCAAGGGGATAAGGCCGTTTTATCCATTTTGAAGAAAGATAGTGAAGATACAGCAAGAAATTTTTATCGCTTTACGCTCCAAAAAGGAGAGGGAAAGCTGATTCACACGTATGAAAGTGATGGGGATCCGTTGCCCTCCTTTACTGGGGAACCACGTTCTTTTGCAATTGGCGGTAGTTTAAAAGAGTTTTCCGATTATTTGTGGGAAAGCCTGCATTGCGATAACAAAGTTTCACTTTTGGTGAAAAAAATTGCAAAAGACGGAACAGTAGAAACAATTATTACAAACAAGAATGCGAGGTAGACATGAACGAGCTTATATTAAAGTATGGTTGTAACCCGAATCAAACACCGGCGAAAATCTTTATGAAAGATGGCAGTGCACTCCCTGTAGAAGTGCTAAACGGGAAACCGGGTTATATAAATTTTTTAGATGCATTGAATGCGTTTCAGCTTGTGAAGGAACTGAAGCAGGCGACGGGGCTGCCGGCAGCCGCTTCTTTTAAGCATGTAAGCCCGGCCGGCGTTGCAGTTGCGACAGAATTAAGTGACACACTTAAAAAAATGTTTTTTGTAGATGATCTTGCACTATCGCCGCTTGCCAGTGCATATGCGGCAGCTCGCGGAGCAGACAGAATGTCTTCCTTCGGTGATTTTGCGGCTTTGTCTGATGTTTGCGATAAAGAAACTGCGACTGTTTTATCTCGTGAGGTTTCGGATGGTGTTATTGCGCCCGGTTATACAGATGAAGCCCTAACCATTTTAAAGAAGAAAAGAAAAGGTGGGTACACCATCTTGAAAATGGACGTAAACTATCAGCCGGCTCCGGTGGAGCATAAAGATGTTTATGGTATAACCTTTTCACAAGGGCGAAATGAAGTAAAAATCGAAGAATCACTTTTCAATAATATTGTTACTGAAAATAAGACGTTGACTCCCTCTGCCAGAATTGATTTAATGATTGCGCTTATTACGCTTAAGTATACGCAATCCAATTCCGTGTGTTATGTCAAGGATAGAATGGCTATTGGAATTGGAGCCGGGCAGCAATCGCGTATTCACTGCACGCGGCTTGCCGGTAACAAAGCGGATATTTGGCATTTGCGTGCACATGAAAAGGTGCTTTCTTTGCCGTTTAGAGATGATTTAAAAAGACCGGAAAGAGATAATACAATTGATGTGTACATATCCAATGAATGTGAAGATGTGTTACGCGATGGAGCATGGCAGCAATTCTTTACAGAAAAACCTGCACCGCTTACAGAAGAGGAAAAAGCTGCATATTTAAAAGGCATCACAGGTGTTTCTGTTGGCAGTGATGCATTTTTCCCATTCGGAGATAATATTGAAAGAGCAAGAAAAAGCGGGGTATCCTTTGTAGCACAGCCCGGCGGTTCTATTAGAGATGATAATGTGATTGAAACCTGCAATCGATATGGAATTGTGATGGCTATGACCGGGGTAAGATTATTTCATCATTAAATGGAGGATGTTATGAAGATACTGATTGTTGGCGGCGGCGGAAGAGAACACGCTATTGCTTGGAAGCTTGCACAAAGCCCTAAAAAGCCGGAATTATTCTGTGCACCGGGGAATGGTGGCATTGAGGAATTTGCACATTGTGTGCCGATTCGTGCAACGGATATTGATGGAATTTGTGCGTTTGCTAAGGAAAATGCAATAGATATGGTAGTGGTTGCACCGGATGATCCCCTGGTTGCCGGAATGGTAGATGCACTTACTAAAGAAGGTATACGCGCTTTTGGCCCTACAGCAGATGCTGCTATAATTGAAGGTAGCAAAGTCTTTTCCAAAGATTTAATGCGGAAATATGGTATTCCGACGGCAAACTATGCAACTTTTGATAATGCGAAAGATGCCATTTGTTATTTAGAACAATCCACTTTTCCAACGGTTATAAAGGCAGAGGGTCTTGCTTTGGGGAAAGGCGTTATTATAGCGGACAGCTTCGAAAAAGCAAAAGATGCTGTCCTACAAATTATGATGGACAAAAAGTTTGGCAAGGCTGGGGATAGAATCGTAATTGAAGAGTTTCTTACCGGACGTGAAATATCAGTTTTGGCTTTTACAGATGGAAAAACGCTCTTGCCAATGTGCAGTGCACAGGATCACAAACGCGCGTTGGATGGAGATCAAGGCTTAAATACTGGTGGGATGGGTGCATACTCTCCATCACCCATTTATGATGATAAGATGGAAGCAGAATGCATGGAAAAGATTTTTTTGCCTACCATTCGTGCAATGCAGGCAGAAGGAAGACCCTTTAAAGGCGTTTTGTACTTCGGCCTTATGGCAACGAAAGACGGTGTGCGTGTTATCGAGTATAATGCTCGATTTGGTGATCCTGAAACGCAAGTTGTATTACCTAGATTAAAAACGGATTTGCTTTCCATTATGGAAGCAATTATCGATGAAAGACTCAGTGAGATTACACTTTCGTGGGAAGAAGATGCTGCGGCATGTATCATTCTCGCGTCCGGCGGTTATCCAAAATCGTATAAAACCGGATACGAGATTTTTGGGCTTGACAAAGTGGAACAAGCCACTGTATTTCATAGCGGTACTAAAATAGAAGAAAATGTTTATAAGACAGCCGGCGGACGTGTGCTTGGCGTAACTGCAATGGGCGCGACGCTATCGGATGCAATACAGAAGGCATACATGGAAGTAGCTAAGATTCAGTTTACGGATATGCACTTTCGCCACGATATTGGCAGAACTGGAGTGTTATAAAGGCATGGAACTACACATTTGTCATCTGTATCCTGACCTTTTAAATTTGTACGGAGATATTGGCAATGTAAAAATACTGCAGTATCGAGCAGAAAAAAGAGGTATAACCGTTCATGTGCATAGCCATTCTGTCGGAGATCAATTTAATAAAGACATGTATGACATTGTTATGTTCGGTGGCGGTCAGGATTTTGAAATGAGTATTGTATCTAAGGATTTATCCGGCAAGAATAAAGAGAAGATGGCCCAATACATTGAAGATGGCGGCGTACTTTTGGCTATTTGCGGAGGATATCAAATGCTTGGGGACTATTATATGACAGCCGAGGGCGAAAAAATTGATGGCCTGGGTATTCTGCAATTTTATACAAACGGCGGCACAAAACGCCTGATTGGGAATGCCGTCATTGATATAAACGGTGACATGGTGGTAGGATTTGAAAACCATGCAGGAAGAACGTATATCGGACAGTATCAGCCTTTAGGCAAAGTGGTATCCGGCTATGGAAACAACGGCGAGGATGGCGGCGAAGGGCTGAAGTATAAAGAAACATATTGTACGTACTTACATGGCCCTGTTTTATCTAAAAATCCCGCTTTAGCAGATCATTTGATTTTGACAGCTTTAAAAAAGCGTTATCCAGAGGCTACACTTGCCCCCATAGATGACAGTATGGAGATTTCCGCCAATCAGAGTATGCTGAATCGTTTACAAATATAGCTTTCACTGTTCTCTACTCTGAAAGATGCGTGTAGGCAAAAGGTATATTTATTCACTTCCCCCAATAGTTGATTTTTGCCTTTTGCCTAATATACACGCAACTTTTTCAGAAAGAGTACATATTATATTGAATATAAATAGCTTCTGATTTTTCAGTAGCTATTTTTTCATAAAAATAGAAAAAAGTGTTGCATTTCATGCATAAATAGTGTATAATTATAAATGAAAGGATGATTTAGATGATAAGAGTTGGTGTTTTGGGTGCGACAGGATATGCAGGAATAGAACTTATCCGTATTTTGTCCATGCATAAAAATGCAAAAATTATGTTTGCATCCTCCCAGACATATGCAGGAAAAAAACTTGCGGAGGTTTACAAGAATTTACAGAATATTGTAGATCTAACATGCGAAGAAGTGGATGTAGAAAAAGTTGCAAAGAGTTGTGATGTTGTTTTTACTGCGCTGCCCCATGGTGCATCCAAACAAATTGTTCCGGCGTTATATGAAGCAGGGATTAAAGTAATTGATTTAAGCGGCGACTTTCGATATAAAGACCAAGCTGTTTATGAAGCTTGGTATGGGCAAGAGCATAGTGCCCCTGCACTGCTTAAAAAGTCTGTTTATGGCCTTCCTGAACTGCATAGAGATGAGATTGCAAACACTTCCTTGGTCGGAAATCCGGGCTGCTATACCACTTGCTCTATTTTGGGCCTTGCACCTTTAGCTAAGAATCAATGGATAGACATGGATAGTATAATTGTGGATGCCAAAAGCGGCGTTTCCGGTGGTGGCCGCACAACATCTTTAGGGTTTAGTTATGCAGAAACAGACGAAACCATGAAAGCGTATAAGGTTGCAACACATCGGCACACCTCGGAAATTGAGCAAGAAATCGGGCTGCTTGCCGGGCAGGAAGTAAAACTTTCTTTTACACCACATTTGGTACCCCTAAAGCGTGGTATTTTTGCGACCATTTATGCAAAGCTTACTGCTGATATGGATACGAAAGAACTTGTAAATGCTTATAAGGCATTCTATAAAAATGAGTTTTTCATTCGGGTACATGATGAAGGCTCTATGCCGGAACTTAAATATGTGAATGGCTCCAATTTTGTAGATATTGGTCTGTGCGTAGATAAACGCCTGAATCGTGTTGTAATATGTAGCTGTCTTGATAACCTCATTAAGGGTGCAGCAGGGCAAGCGGTGCAGAATATGAGTATTTTATTTGGACTTGATGAAAAAACAGGGTTGAATATGCCCGGATTTTACCTATAAGGAGAAGAACATGAACGTTGAAGCTTATATTAAAAAGGCAAATATACTAATTGAAGCACTGCCGTACATACAGCAGTTTTATAAGAAAACAATTGTCATCAAGTACGGTGGAAATGCAATGACCTGTGAAGAGTTAAAGCACTCTGTGATGGAAGATATTACATTGTTAAAATACGTAGGCGCTAATCCCATCATTGTGCATGGGGGTGGCCCGGATATTTCAAACGCCTTGCAAACATATCAGATTAAAAGTCAATTTATCAATGGATTACGTGTAACAGATGATGCAACCATGTCTGTAGCGCAAATGGTTTTAGTCGGAAAGACAAATAAGGAGATTGTTTCTTATATTTCGAATGTGGGCGGTAAAGCGGTCGGACTATCCGGAATTGATGGTGGTTTGCTTCGCTGCGAGCAGCTCTATACAGAGGTGGACGGACAGAAGATAGATATTGGTTATGTTGGTGACGTGGTGTCTGTAAACGAAAAGCTTATCGACCTGATTGCTCAAGATGAATATATTCCAGTTATTGCGCCGGTTGGGGTAGATGCAAAAGGACAGAGTTATAATGTAAATGCTGATTTAGCAGCATCCGCTGTGGCGAAAGCTGTGGGTGCAGAAAAGCTGATTTTCTTAACAGATGTTGAGGGCGTAAAGGATAAGGAAGGCTATGTTTTACCTGAACTTACAAGAGAAGAAGCAAGAAGATGCATTTGTGATGGCACCATTAGCGGTGGTATGGCTCCCAAAATCAATGCTTGTGTTGAAGCAATTGAAAATGGGGTCGGACGCGTACATATTATCGATGGACGTGTACCGCACAGCCTTCTTTTAGAAATCTTTACGCATGCCGGTATTGGGACAATGATTAAAGCGTAACCCACATTATAGCGTGGCATATACTGTAAAAGGGGTGCCGCTCTATGAGAAGACGATACAGAAGACAAGGCAGAAGAAGTAGAGTCCTATTATTTCTTATTCTGCCTTTTTGTATGTTTTTATTTATCTATATTTTCGAAACAAGAATCAGACCGGTTATACGAAACGTGGCAGAGGCAAAAGCACAAAGCGTTGCTGTAAGTATTATAAATGATGCAGTGAATCAGATTATTATAACAAAAGGAATTGAGTATAAGGATTTTATGACGCTTGAAAGAGATGCTAATAACCGCTTACAAGCAGTCACTTCCAACATAGTTGAAATTAACCGATTAAAATCCGAATTGGCCGTTAATATTCAGGAACGCATGCGAAATGTTGATAATATGACGACAACGGTACCCTTAGGAACCTTACTTTCAAACGGCATGTTTTTAGGTTATGGGCCGCGCATAAAATTGCGTCTTACACCCATTGGATATGCTACTGTCAATATTGCAGATAGCTTTTCGCATGCAGGTATTAACCAAACAAGGCATGAAATCCATTTGACAATTACCTCGCAAGTCAGTGTCCTGTTGCCTATTTCTTCTATTTCAACAAAAGTGTCAACAGATTTTCTTGTTGCACAATCTGTTATTATCGGTGATGTCCCGCAATCCTATACAGAAGTATCCGGCGTAAATGGTGAACCACAGGATAATATATTGAATATGATAGATTAAAATTTGAAAGCATATTATTATGAAAAATTGAACCGACCTCCTAACCGTTAGATTTATATCTATACTTCGGGGCCGGTTCAACCTTTATAATTTGACTGAACTTCTCTGCATTATTCGTCTCCTATTGCAGATAGTTGTTTATTGTATTGCTTAAATCAGTTAGTTTTGTTTTTTTAATAAAAAATACGAAATTTCCATTCTCCTGAATTGCGTAGTGCAGTGCATCATACGAATAATATTTTAACAAAACCTTACTATTATCTCGCATTTCATACCTTATCTCAGCAGCCGGGGCAGAGGATGCATGATAAAAGCTTTCAATAGGTTTGTCGATGATGCCATCAACAGATAGGGCTGCAATGTACATGTATAAATCCTTAAAATATTTTTCCTCAACTTCTTTATCATTAATAAAGTATTTTGCATCAGTAAGTTTTAATACAGTACTGCATCCAGGCAAATCAATTTTCACGTTGGATATAGTATCAATACTATAGAGATTTGTCATTTTTTCTAAAACATCAAAGGGTGTAACATCCATAAAGGGAAGAAGGTTTCCCATTAAATACACAGTGGATTTATGATCCTCTAAAAGGTAATAAAGTGTATCTTTTTGTCCGATTTGGAGATGGATACGTTCCTTTTCAGTAGCAACTTCTACATAATCTCCATAAAAGCCATACTTGGACAAATCGGAAGGCTGATCTTCCACAATATCAACAGCGTTAAGCGAGGATAAAGGGAGTAATAATTTTTCCTGCACCAAAGTGTTTTCAGCATCGCACGAGATAGGACTATACATATGCCAACTTGAAACAGCACCGGGGTACGAACCTTCTTCGGGCACTTGATAAGAAAGATGAATCACTTGGTTTTGCCGGCTGATTATTATTTCTCGTATGTCGGTTGGCTGCAAGGCGGTAATGCGCATCACTCTATAGTAAGATAATGGCGCACAAAATTCTTCACCAATATAATCTGATATTTGATATATAACATTAGATAAGGATGTTTTGCAATAATAGCTTGAACCGGTAGGTGTAAGCTGTCCGACCATGATGGATACAGTTCCGCTACTCTGATTGACAGACACTGTAGAAATCGGCTTATCAAGACCATATACACTTAAATCTGTTGGCTTTTCTGTAATCACAGCCTCCGCAAACAAGGAACATGTATTCTTGCAAAGGGATGCAACGCGGGTTGCTTCAAGCTCCATATTTTCTGCACCGGTTACAAACCATGCTCCGTTATTTTGTTGAAACGCATAACTATCCGTCTCGTTTTGAATTTGAATTTGCGTAACCTCCTCGGCGTTCACAGAAAAAACAGAAATGGCAGATGCTACATGCTGCGTTTTTTCAGCTTCGGGGTTTTCATAACGTGTGACAAAGAAATAGGCTACACCTAAAATGGCAAAGACAATAACGAAAATTATTATTTTTTTCCATGTTCTCACAGATGGCGCCTCCTTCTCCAACGAATAATTCCAAGTGTAAAAACGATAAGAGCAGGGAGTACGCATACAAGTACAATATAAATGGTTGTCAGGCTGTCGCCAATGATCATGGAGTGAAGCAGTAGGCTTTTAGGAGTTATGGACAAGGCACTTGCGTCGTCATGATTCAAGTGACGAATTACACCGTAAAGCAAATTTCTATTGGCAAGAGAACCTTCCTCTAAAAACGAGGAATCGTATGGCTGGTATGCACCGGATACATATAAGGTTGCATGTTTATTATCCGGCAGTGTTTTCTCAAAAAGCGCAGAAACAGGCAGTACACCTTCGCGGATATTCTCTGTCACGTTGCGGTCCGAGCCATGTCGCGATATAGCCTTATCTGAGGTTTGTGCCACAACTGTAGCGGTTACATTTTCTGTTTCTGTAATAGATAAACTGCGCGAAAACGGCCATAAAACATGCTGGTTGCCGTTATAAATTTCATCTGATACAGCACTTTGACAAATTGCAGGGAGAAACATGTAGCTATAGTTCACAATGCGGGATTCATCACCTTCGCATACAATATCATGATAAAGTGTTGCACCCCAATAGGAGGATAGATATTTTTCCAAGAGAGGTAATGGTTTTTTTCTTGCATCAAAGCAAACCTGTGCACCTTTTCCGGTTGACAAGAATGCATCGAGCCGCAAAAGTTCATCCTCTGAAAAATCTGCTGAAGGTGCCATAATATAAATTGCATCCATATCTGCAGGGATATCAGTGGTTTTTAAATCAATCTGGAAAGTTTCGATGTTTTCTTCCTCCAGAATGTCCATAATATTTACATAATCCGCTTCATTATGTCCCACAGTAAAGCAAACCTTTTGCACTTTATTACTCTCCACATAGGCAATCGCTCGTGTGATGTTTTGTTCAATATTAAAATACGCTTTATTTAGTGTGTTGCCGGATTGGGTGGTATAAGACTGATAAATATCAGCAGGAGAAATAACGCGATATCGATCACCACGCTCCACAATAATTGTATTTTGCTGCACAACTGCGCCTTTATCAGTGAATCTACGCGCAAAAACAGGATCTGCGTTTGGGTCCGCATTCAAAATTCTCAGTTGATTTGAGGCAGTTTTATACATGTCAAGCGTTTGTTTAATATCTGATTGCTCATATCCCGGAGAAACAAAATAATATATCGTTACTTCCTCAGTTAATGAGGACAAGAGTGTCTTTGTTTCTTTTGTTAATGCAAAAATCTTGTTTTCGGTTAAATCCCATCTTAGCTGTATTTTATCTGCGGCAACCCCGATAATTATGTTAAAAAACAAAATTGCAGCAATGACTGCGCAAAGAAATACATCTGAGGATAGGCGCTTTTTTAGTTTTGGTTTCATAATACCCTCCCCTTACTTTAAACGTTGCGCATCTACCACGCGTGTTGTTAATAGTAAAAATATGGTTGTGAAACTTATGTAATATAGAATTGAAGGCACACTAAGTACGCCAAGCTCAAATTCACTATACCATTTTGTTACATTTATACAGTCAATCAGCGCCATAATCAATTTACTGTGAACAGCACTTCTTGACCAATCTACCGCATACAAAAATAAAAGGGCAGCAAAGGTAGAAATCGCTGCAGATGCCTGGTTCTGTGTGAGTGAAGAAATAAAGAGCCCTACAGAAATAAATGAAAAACCAATCAAAATAAATCCTAAGTAATTGCAAAAAAGCTTTGCATAGGCCGGTTCTCCGTGAATGCCGATAATCAATAAATATAAAAACGTCATGCATAGGGTTAAGGTATACAATAGAGCAGCTGCAAAGAATTTCCCCAGTATCATCTCATGTACAGATATGGGGGAGGTTAAAAGCAGTTGATCTGTTCTTGTATTTTTCTCTTCACTCAAAAGACGCATCGTTAAAACAGGTATCAAGAAGAGAAACATCATCATCATGTTGGACAGAACAGCACCAAGATCCGGAGACTTGGGCAACAGATTGGAAACAGCAAAGAAATATCCGGAAATCAGCAAAAACATGCCGATAAAAATATACCCTATAGGCGTATTAAAATAAGCGCGAAATTCACGCTGAATGATAGCTTTCATGCAGTAACCTCCTTTTGTGCGCCAGACACCGTTTCCAGGAAAATCTCCTCCAGTGAATGCACTGTATCCTTTAAAAGCAGAATTGGAATATCAGCCGCAGCAAGAGCACGGAACATTTCAGGACGAATATCACGGGTGCAGTTTAAAGAAAGCTCGGAGCATGATGCTGTCTCAGATATAACATGAATATCCTTTATACCTTCTATCTTTTGAAGCACTTCCATGCTACGGGAGGCAGCCGATGAGAATTGAACAGTATACTGAAAATCCTCCTTACCCATTGTGGAACAATCTTTCTCTGCAATGATCTTGCCTTGGTTTATAATTAAAATACGGCTACAAATGGCACTTACCTCTGATAAAATATGCGTGCTAAAAATAACAGTCTTATTAAGCCCGACAATAATATTGCGGAACTCAATAATTTGCGTTGGGTCAAGACCAATGGTAGGCTCGTCCAAGATAAGGACATCCGGATCACCGATCAGTGCTTGCGCAAGCCCTGCGCGCTGCCGATACCCTTTTGACAGATTTCGCAGCAGTCTTCCACGGACGTTGGTGAGGGAAGTCAGAGCAAGTATTTCATTAAGGTGCTTACGCTTAGGTAAAGTAACCTTTTTTAATTCATAGACAAAGGATAAATACTCTTCTACCGTCATATCTAAATAAAGCGGAGGGATTTCCGGCAAATAACCGATATGCTTTTTGGCTTCCTTAGGGGATTGCAGCAAATCAATTCCATTGATACAAATTTTACCATCAGTTGAAGAAATATACCCTGTCAACATATTCATTGTTGTAGATTTTCCTGCGCCGTTTGGACCTAAAAAACCAACGATTTCGCCCGGTGCAATAGAAAAGCTGATGTCATCAACAGCCCTTTTCGCGCCAAAGTGCTTGGAAAGATGCGAAACCACCAACATCATATCATCCCTTTCGCTGTTATTCTGTTTCTTTTGGCAAATCCAGTTTTAATGATAACTCCTTAAGTTGTTTTTCTTCCACAACATCCGGTGCGTTCATCATAAGGTCAGAAGCATTCTGCACCTTCGGAAAAGCAATTGTATCGCGAATGGAAGAAAGCTCACAAAGAAGCATAACCAATCTGTCTAAGCCATAAGCCAGTCCGCCGTGCGGAGGAGTCCCATATCGAAACGCTTCTAAGAGATGCCCAAATCTTGCTTCTGCCTCTTCAGGAGAAATACCGATGGCTTTAAACATTTTTTCTTGCATATCACTTCTATGAATACGAATGCTGCCGCCGCCGATTTCATAGCCATTTAAGACAATGTCGTATGCTTTGGCCAGTGCTTTTTCAGGTGCGGATTCTAATAGCTCCACATCCTCATCACGCGGACAGGTGAAGGGATGATGCATTGCTGTATAACGGCCTTCTTCTTCGTTATACTCAAATAATGGAAAATCAGTCACCCATAGGAAGTTCCATTTGGATGTATCAATTAAATGCAGATTCTTTGCGACATGCAGACGCAGATTGCCGAGTGCATCGAACACTACCTTGTTTTTGTCAGCAACTATCAGAATAAGATCCCCTTGTTTTGCATCACATGTTTCAATGATTTCTTGTAGTTTTTCTTCTGCAAAAAACTTAGCAATAGGGCTTTTAATTGTTTCACCAAGACTTATCCAAGCAAGACCTTTTGCGCGGTAGGTTTTTACATACTCTGTCAAACCGTCAATTTCTCGACGCGACATCGCGGAGCCGCCGGGAACAACGATTGCACGGACACTGCCGCCATTTTCAATTGCTGTAGAGAATACGCTGAATGCAGACCCGCGTACAACCTCCGTTAAATCACAAAGTTCCATTCCGAAGCGTGTATCCGGCTTGTCTGATCCAAAACGTCGCATTACTTCTGCATAAGTAAGACGTGGCAGAGGTAAGGAAATCTCAACGCCTCTGATTTCACGCATTAAACGAGCAATAAAGCCCTCGTTCATAGCGATAACATCGTCTACATCCACAAAAGACATTTCAAGGTCGATCTGTGTAAATTCCGGCTGACGATCTGCACGCAAATCCTCGTCGCGAAAGCATTTTGCAATTTGAAAATACCGATCCATACCGGATACCATCAGAAGCTGTTTATACTGCTGCGGAGATTGGGGGAGGGCATAGAAGGTGCCGGGATGTACACGGCTGGGCACAAGATAATCTCTTGCGCCTTCCGGCGTACTCTTCGTCAAAATGGGCGTTTCAATTTCTAAAAATCCATTTTCTTCAAAATAGCGACGTGCAAGACTTGCAATCTTATGCCGAACCATTAAATTCTTAGAAATGGAATTGCGACGCAAATCAAGATAACGATATTTCAGCCTTGTTTCGTCCTTCACATTGGATTGGTCTGAAACAACGAAAGGCGGAGTGTCCGCTTCTGACAAAATATGAATTGCATTTACTGCAATTTCAATTGCGCCCGTTTCCATATTCGGATTGGCCATACCTTCAGCACGTGCATGAACAATGCCTTGTGCTTCAATTACATATTCCTGATGAAGAGATTGCCCTATCACATAGTTTTCTTTATCGTCAGCATTCATAACAAGCTGAACAATGCCGGTTCTATCCCGAAGATCTACAAAAATTAAATGCCCAAGATCTCTAACCTTCGAAACCCAGCCCATCACTGTGACGGATGAACCAATTGCCACATTACTTACTTCTGTACATTTGTGTGTCCTTTTAAAATGCATTTTAAACTCTCCTCTAAAATTATCAGTTGTTATTGCACACATGCAATAAGACCTGCAATATCATTGATGTTTATATCTTTTTTCTCGCCACTTTCCATATTTTTCAGTTGTGCCATACCGCTCTTTATTTCATCTTCGCCTAAAACGAGGGAATATTTTGCCTTAAGCCGATCCGCGTTCTTCATCTGCGCTTTCAGACTGCGTCCTGCAAGATCACACATTGCAAAAACGCCATTTTCCCTAAGCTTCTGTGCAAGCGAAATTGCATCCGCTGTTTGCCCGATAGAAGCAATGAACAACTGCGGTACAGACTCTGTTTCCGGCAATAGGTTTTGCGCACGCATAACCAGCAGAATACGTTCAAGACCTGTGGCAAATCCCATGCCCGGAATCATATCGCCACCCAGTTCCTGAATCAAGCCGTCATATCTTCCACCGCCACAAACCGTACCCTGTGCACCAATTTCATTAGAAACAAATTCAAAAACAGTTTTTGTATAATAATCTAATCCGCGCACAATAGTCGGGTCAACCGAAAAGGGAATATCGTTTCTCTCTAAGTATTTTTTTACTGCCTCAAAATGCGTTGAACAATCCTCACAGATATAATCTAAAACATACGGCGCACCGGAAGCAACTTCCTTGCATATAGGGCTTTTGCAATCCAGTATCCGCATAGGATTTTTCAAAAGACGCGTGTTACAAGTATCACACAAAGTATCTTTGTGCGCAGTCAAATATGCTGTAAGTGCATCATTATATTTCTTTCGGCATGTTGGGCATCCGATGCTGTTAATTCTGAGAGAAAGTCCGCGGATCCCCAGGTTTTTAAAAATAGTTGCGGCAAGGGCAATTAGCTCCGCATCAACGACCGGATCGGTACTGCCAAAAACCTCTGCGCCAAATTGATGAAATTCACGCAATCGGCCTGCCTGTGGTTTTTCATATCGATAGCAGGTGCAATTATAAAAGAGCTTGACAGGTTGAGGAAGTGCATACATTTTATGCTCTAAGTATGCACGTGCTGCCGAGGCAGTCCCCTCAGGACGAAGCGTTATGCTACGGTCTCCTTTATCAAAAAATGTATACATTTCTTTTTGCACGACATCTGTAGTGTCACCAACGCCGCGCTGAAAAAGCTCTGTGTGCTCAAAAACAGGGGTACGGATTTCTTCAAACCCAAACAATTTCGCTGTATCTGATGCGGTTTTTTCCATATAACGCCATATAAAAGAATCCTGCGGCAAAATATCCGCTGTTCCTCTTGGTGCTTTAATCATCATACTATTCCACCTTCATAAAGCAAATTATAAATGTTTCATTTTATTTTACCTGAAATGATATGCGAATGTCAAGCATTATATGATATTTTCTCCATTTATCTTATAGAAAAAGTATATTTTATCGAGAAAGAAATCAAGCATTGTTCCGGTACAATGGCAAAAGTACATAAACACTGTTTTCTGCTTAAATTTCGGTAAAAAATCTTCTTACTGCCGACCCGCTATCTTTGCTATTGTTTATGTATGCATACGTCATTCGTGTATACTCTAAGTCCATTACATCTAAAAAGGCGATGGAGTCATTTAAATCCTTTTCCCAAGAAGTTTCCGGGAAAAAAGCAATGCCAAAATCCTCACTGATATATCTTCTGACATAATAAGGATCATCACTTTCAATAATAATGTTTGGCGTGAATCCGGCGCGAATACAAAACTCTTGTGTAATTCTATTTAAAGAACTTCCTTCACTCATTGTAATAAATGAGGCGTTCTTTAAATCAGCAAGAAGAAGTTTTTTGCCTAATAAAGCATTTTTTTTGGATGCAGCAATTTTTATACATTCACTGATGATCGGTTTAGGCGTAAATCCACGATATTTATCCGTTGACTCATCAATAATCATGTCGTAGCGCAAATAATCTCCGGACGCAAAATTATGTGTCATGTGAAACACTACTTGGGGATATTTTTTACGAAAGTCAATCATCTTTTCCGTTACTAAACTTCTTTCTGTCCGCACCAAAATGTGAATAGTACCAGACAGCGCAGAATCATTTTTCGATAGTTTCACTACTGCATTATCAAGCGTTGAAAAGGCAGCGTTCACGGCCTCATAAAAGATTTTTCCGTTATCATTTAAAATAATTTTGTTTGATAAGTGTTCAAACAGGGAACAGCCAAGCTCCTTCTCTAATTTTTTAATAGAGGAAGAAACAGAAGAAGGGGGGACATAATGCTGTGCAGCTGTCAGTGAAAAGTTTTCGTTTTTTGCACTTTCCAAAAAGTATCTTAATTGTAAAATTTCCATTATATTCATCCTTTCATACGTATTCTACTATATATTTAAAAATAAAGCAAGTATATGTTATAATATTATTTATTATTTATCTCATATCTGCTATAATTGTAAAATATATTAAGGAGGTACATAGCATGAATTTTGTAAATGGTTTATTTTCACTGAGCGGTACAACGGTTGTACTTGCCGGCGCATTTCTAATATGTTTTGTAGGATATGCGCTCGGGAGAATCAAAATTAAAGGAGTAAGCCTCGGCGCGGCAGGCGTATTTTTAATCGCGCTGTTATTTGGGTATTTGTTTACACTTCCCGGCTTACAGAATATTCCTCTTTTATCCAAGTTCTTTATTGAAGGAAATAAGGCATCTGCATTTACTAGTTATAAATTTATTGAAACAATCGGGCTTGTTTTGTTTGTCACAGGTGTAGGATATATTGCCGGTCCAAATTTTTTCAGAAATTTAAAACAAAATGCAAAGTCATATGTGCCGCTTGGAATTATCATTATTCTGGTTGGAGCGGCACTAACAGTAGCATTTGCTTTAATTCCCGGTATAGGTGCAGATTTCAGCAATGGTATATTATCAGGCGCATTAACATCAACGCCGGCTTTTTCAGCAGCAAAACAGGTCGCTTCAGAAGAAGGACTTGTAGCTTTAGGGCATGCGATTGCATATCCCTTTGGCGTTGTTGGTGTGGTGCTTTTTGTGCAGATCGTTCCTAAGCTCTTGCGCTGTGATATGGCTAAGGAACGTGAAAGCATTAAAATTGCAAAGAAAGAAAGTGTCGATAAAAAAAAGAAAAACAATAAGACCATTTCCTTAGATGAATTTGGCTTTGCACCGTTTGGTCTCGCGATCATTATTGGTATCTTAGTTGGGTCTATTAAAATTCCGCTTACAGGTGAAGGATTCAGTGGAGCATGTTTTTCATTAGGCAATACAGGTGGACCGCTTATCGTGGCTTTGATATTAGGTCATTTTGGACACATTGGAAAATTAAGCCTTGAAATTCCAAGTTCAACACTCAAGGTATTTCGTGAATTTGGTCTTATCTTATTTTTAATTGGCGCAGGTGTCGAGGGCGGCGTTGAACTTGTTTCACAAGTCGCTGCATCTGAATATGGCGTTATGCTGGTAGTATACGGATTTATTGCAGGTGCTGTAATGACGATATTGCCATTGTTTATTGGGTATTTCTTTGCAAAGAAAGTATGTAAGCTTTCCCTTTTAAATAACCTGGGTTCCTTGACCGGCGGTATGACAAGCACACCGGCACTCGGAACATTAGTTGGGGTATCCGGCACAGATGATGTAGCTTCTGCATATGCAGCTACATATCCCATCGCGCTTATATGCATTGTTCTTGCCTCTAATCTCATTGGAACATTTATCAAATAATCATTTCGCAGCAAAAAACACAGCATTTCATAATGAAATGCTGTGTTTTTCTTTCGAATTAATAATCTGCTTTAATGGCTTCTAAATAAGAATCATAAGAAAATTTATTCAGAAGAATTCCTTTCTTTATATTCGCTAATCCATCGTCGTAGAAACCATCTGAAATGATTGTTTTAACATTCTTACAATTTTCCCAAATAAATTCAGCATCCTCTACCATAAGACGTATGCATCCGTGAGAAGCGGGATTCCCTAAATTCTGGTATGCGGTTTTGCTAAGTGAACCTGCGTCATACTCATTAAAGGTGACACTGTGGAAACATATATCACCGGAAATTTGCGTGCAGTAAATAACCCAGCAATCATGCAGTTGAAAGTAATACCAAGGGCCGTGTTTAGAAGTGTATGTAAGTGGTCTTGCGCTAAAAGTACCGTTTGGTGTTTGATCCAGCGGAATACCGGTGCTGCAGATAAAATGTCGAATGGGGAAGAGCGTACCTAAGGAATCTTGTGCATAAACAATAACCATTTGCATGGCCTTATTGACTTCAATATAGCTAATTGTAGCCATTTGAGGCGAAAGAGTCAGTGTAAATCTGCCAGGCTTATAGTCTTCCGGATAAGTCATTTCCCCTTTGTAGCCAAAAACAGAGGCGTATTGTTCTAACGGAATCATTACTTCGCCGGTGGAGGAAATATAGGGTGCAGGATTTGGATAAGGCTTGTGGTCAACAAACATGACCGGCGTATTTAATCCCTGCCAAATTTCGCGACCCTTATGATTTACATAAATGGAGCAATCACCATAATTATAGTTTATTGGGCAACGAAGTACCTTCCCGAAATCGGAAACAGAAATAAACAAAACTCCGTTTTGCAGTTCTGTTGCATTTTCGTTTTCAAGCCATCTATCCTCAATAATATACCATGGAGAATTGTTATGTAAAATAATTTTTTCCCCTTGCGTGTAGGGGATCTCTTTACAAGAAGCGGCGGTACAACCCATCAAAATCATCAAAGTCAACGATATTACGCCAATCTTTTTTACCATAAATACACCTCAAATATAGAATAGATTTTTTAGATTTGTCCTAACTATTATAAGGGAAATCATATGGAAAGTCAACTAAATTTCAAATAATTGGTTATTTTTGGTTCTTTTCAGTAATTACATGTTCAAGAATTTCAACGGCGTCTTGTACCATTTGTGTGCAGGAATGGCGTGATTCAGTATTAGATGATAGTAATTCGCGGCATAGGATAGAATCATGTTTTGCTGAAAAGGTGTGTGCCAGTGCCTGAATATTTCCGTAGTGATCTTTTTTTACAGTCGAGTTGTCAGGCGTATCGAAGCCATGTACTAGGCCAAAAACAATGAACATACCGGTTACTGCACCGCATACTTCACCTAATCGTCCCATACCGCCTCCAAAGGAGGATGCAATCCGCATAAGTTCTGATTTGTCTATAGATAACTGATCCTCAAAGGCACCAACAACGGCTTGACAACAATTAAACCCTTTCGTAAATAAGTCCACAGCTTTTTCTTTTCTGTTCATCTTGAAACCTCCATTATTTTAGTTTCCCAATTAAGAAAAAAATACTGAAAAAAACAATATTGATAAGAACAATGCTTGCGCCGGCCGGCAATGATAAAAGGAAGGACAAAATAAGGCCGATTGCGAAAGAGAGCACAGAAATAATAACAGCCCATATAGTTACGGAACGGAAGCTTTTGCATACCTGCATAGCCGTAAGAGTCGGAAAAATAATAAGGCTTGAAATTAGCATTGTGCCCATAATACGCATGCCGATTACAATGGTTACAGCAGTTAAAAGAGCAATAATCATTGTATATAGTGCGGTGTTGATGCCGCAAGATTGTGCAAAAGACTCATCAAAAGTAATTGCAAATATTTTTCGATAAAGAATAATATATAGAAAAAGCACAATGATGGATAAACCAATACTAAAGTAAACATCTTCCGTAGTCATTGAGAGAATACTGCCGAACATCAGGTCGTATATATCTGTGCTCATGCCTTTGACAAGCGAGGTGACAACGACACCCGCAGCAATAGAACCAGTAGAAACTAAGGCGATAGCAGCATCGCCGCCGATTTTACTTTTTTCGCTAAGGCGTAAGAGAAGAAATGCAGCCAGAATCACGACAGGAACGGCAATTTTCAGCGGTGCTATTCCAAGTGCCAAAGCAACAGACATTGCACCAAATCCGACATGGGAAAGTCCGTCGCCAATCATAGAATACCGTTTAAGCACAAGGCTTATACCCAAGAGAGCCGCGCATGGGGCAACAAGAATTCCAACAAAAAGTGCACGTTGCATAAAAGCATAAGAAAAGAGCATTGCTAATGTATCAAGCATGTTCTGAACCTCCTAAAAAGCGTTGTCCGTAAGCGCTGTTTTTATATTCATCCGAGGTTCCGAAAAAGCATACCGTTTTATCAATATGGAGTATATGTGTAGCGTAGGAAAGGGCAGAGGCAATGTCATGTGAAACCATAAGAATAGTAATGTCCTCCATATTCTGCAGTTGTTTCAAAAGTGTGTATAGGTCGCGTGCAATCAAAGGATCAAGCCCTGTCACCGGTTCGTCAAGCATAAGAAGTCCCTTTTGCGCGCAAAGCGCCCGGGCGATGCGTACACGCTGCTGCTGACCGCCGGAAAGCTCACTATAACTGCGTTTTCCCATGTCCCCGATTTGCATCAGGTCCATATAATGCTTTGCAACTTTTTTATCATTTTTTGTATAAAAAGGGAAAGAACTTCTGCAACCGGACAAAACGATTTCCAAAACAGAGGCAGGAAATCTTTTCTGCTGAAGCGTTTGCTGAGAGACATACCCGACCGACACATGCTTGTCCAGTACCACAGAACCGGATTGTAAGGGCACAAGGCCGAGAAGCGCCTTGATAAGCGTTGTTTTCCCACTCCCATTTTCACCGACTATGCAAAGAAAGCTCCCTTTTTCAAGCGAAAAGGAGACAGAGGATAGAACAACGTCATCATAAGATACAGTTATATCATTACAGGATAAGGTTATCAATGTTTAGTTCAGTCCAATCTTTAAATTAATGAGATTTTTTTCCATTAGAGATAAGTAGGTTTCGCTGTGCTCTTCAGATGAAATGTTGTGGCATGAATGGAACAGTAACATTTTTGCACCGGTTTCATTTGCAATTAATTGTGCAGTACGAGGCGTTGAAAGTTCTTCATAATAAATAACCGGGGCACCTTCTGCCTTCATCTCTGTAATCATTTCCATTAACACAGCAGTAGATGGTTCTGCATCACCTGCGCAGGAATCGTAAGCCGCATGGTAATTTAAACCATATCGTTCGATGAAGTAGCGAACAGCAAAGTGACCGCCGAAAAATACAGTTTTCCGTTTTCCGGTTGCAACACAAGATTCAAACGCTTTGTCAAGTGCAGAAAGTTTGTCAATATACGTTTTTGTGTTCTGTATATAAAAATCTTTATTTGCAGGATCAATTTCACATACAGCTTCACAAATATTTTGCACCATAATGATTGCATTCTGTGGATCTGTCCAGACATGCGGGTCATCATGAGAGACATGGGAGGCATGCGCATGATCCTTATCTGCATCTGTAAGAAGTGCACAGCCATCCGCAACGTTAATAATTTTTCCGCCGACATTTTGTGTCAAGCGATCTGCCCATGGCTCCATTTCTGCACCTGTATATAAAAACAAATCAGCTTTTGAAATAGATACGATGTCGGCAGGGGTTGGCTCATAAGAATGGCTATCTGTACCGGCAGGCAAAAGAATTGAAACGCTTGCCTTATCTTTACATATTTCCCGGGCAAAATCATATTGTGGAAACAGAGAAGCTACAATTTGTATAGAAGCGTCATTTTTATGAGGAGCTTTTTCGCATCCGGAAAAGAGCAAAACAGCAATTAGCAGAATAGATAATTTCTTCATACGTTTTCCTTTCCCTGACAGACAGAACATTGACCGCAAAATATAGTTTTTGATAGGTTGACCGCAAAATCATGATGTGTTTGAAAATGGGCACGCATATCGTCTAATTCCTTGCAATTCAAATGAAAAAGACGGCCGCAATCATTGCAGACAAAGTGATAAAAATTGCAGGATGCATTATGCCATTGATAACAATAACCATTTTCTGCATCACCATATTTACAAAGCTGTCCCTCGCGTGTAAGTTTGTCCATAAAACGATATACGGTAGCTGTGCCGATGCCAACGGATCTTGCATATTCCAAAATCTCTTTCATGGTAAGATGCGTTTGCGCTTTCTCGGCCAAATACGCTTGTAAGAGTTCGCGTTGTTTTGTATGGTACGTCATTGGATCACCTACAATTCTGAATTTGAGAATCAATTTCATATTATAATCTATTTTTTTCCTTTTGTCAAGGCGTTTAAACGGAATTTTTTTCTTTTCAATCATAATACGTATACAGAACAGAGAGAAGGTAAAGACTAAATTTAAAAAGGAGATGATTTTATGGATTATGTGAATGCGTTTTGGGTTGGTGGAGTAATTTGCGTAATTGGTCAGATTTTAATTGATAAAACCAAGTTAACACCTGCGCGTATATTAGTAATGTTTGTTTGTGTCGGTGTATTTTTAACACTGATTGGAGTATATAAGCCACTGGTTGAGTTTGCTGGTGCAGGAGCAACTGTGCCAATTGTGGGATTTGGTTATGCACTGTGCAATGGAATACAGAAAGCAATAACGGAGAATGGTGTTGTGGGTATCCTCACCGGGGGACTTACCGCCGTGGCGGGCGGTGTATCGGCAGCTGTTCTATTCGGATTTCTTGCTTCTGTAATTTTTAAACCAAAGATGAAATAATCATCAATTATTCAGTTGTTAAAAAGGTATAGACAAAAATTAATTTTATAATTATACTGGTTTCCGTTTTTTGAAACAAAAAACCGACCTCCATTCATTAGATTTTTGGTCTAACGAATGGGGGTCGGTACAGAACACACAAATCTCTTTTTTGATTGAATAGAAATTATTGACTATACTTTTCCAACAGTGAAGCACGAACAGTCCAAAGCGAACGGGATAAATCTACAAAATATTTATGCGGGTTTTCAAAGCGTTTCACTTCATCCCACAAGCGATCAATTTCACAGGAACAGTGTGCTCTAACAGCGGAAAGGGTAGGGGGATTATATACAAGCTTGCCCTTGTCAAACACTTTAATCAAAAGCTTTTCTGCTTTAAAGTCCTGAATCAGTTTTCTTTTCCATGTATGCTCCGGATCGAAAATCTCGTATGGTTTAGTATCATCAATTTCTTCATCATGCAAAGTAATGACATCAGCAATGGCCTTATCTGTTTTACGCTCATATAGGCGATACACCTGTTTAAAAGCAGGAATTGTAATTTTCTCAACATTTTCGCTCAGCTTAATTTTGGGCTCCATTTTATCCCCGTTCCAAACAGCAGCAAGTTTATATACACCGCCAAAAACAGGCTCGGAACGTGACGTGATTAGACGTTCGCCTACGCCGAAGGAATCAATCTGTGCACCTTGCATCAGCGTATCACGAATAATGTATTCATCCAAAGAATTAGAAACAACAATTTTACAATCTTCCATATCGGCAGCATCTAATACCTGACGCATTTTCTTAGTTAAATAGGTAATATCGCCGCTATCAATACGAACACCCGCAAGGCGGCACCCCATAGGCTCAAGTATTTCCTTGTGTACGCGAATTGCGTTAGGAAGACCGGATTTTAAGACGTTATATGTATCGATCAAAAGTGTGCATCCGTGAGGGTATGTTTTAGCGTAGGTCGCAAATGCAGTATATTCATCCTCGAAGGTTTGTACCCAGCTATGCGCCATGGTGCCTAAAGCCGGAATTTGGTAAAGAACATCAGAAATTGTACATGCCGAACCTGAACAACCACCAATATATGCGGCACGAGAGCCTTCTATTGCGCCTGCACTACCGTGTGCGCGTCTCGAACCAAATTCCATAACCGGTCTGCCGGCAGCAGCACGTACAATTCTATTTGCCTTTGTTGCAATCAACGATTGATGATTGATATTCAAAAGGACCATGGTTTCAATAAGTTGCGCTTGCATAAGGGGCCCTTTGATTATAATGATTGGTTCGCCCGGGAAGCACGGCGTACCTTCTCGCATGGCATATACATCACAACAGAATTTAAAGTTTCGTAAATACTCTAAAAAGCTGTCAGAAAACATATTACGGCTTTTTAAATATGCAATATCGTTATCTGAGAAGGAAAGAGATACCAAATAATCTACAAGTTGTTCTAATCCTGTTGCAATCGCAAAGCCGCCATCGTCAGGCACTTTCCGAAAAAACATATCAAAACATGCAGTTTTATCGGCCATACCGTTTTCATAATATCCATTTGCCATGGTAAACTCATAAAAGTCGGCAAGCATAGTAAGATTGTTTTCCATCAGCCATTCTCCAATGCATCATTTAACCAGTATTCAGCAATATCCATTGCGGCGTACATACCATCACGTTCAGCTTGTTTTAATATTTTTTCTTTCTGTCCATCATTTCGCATGAGCTGAATGGTTACGGCTGTGGAAACTTCTAAATCCTTTTGCATTCTTGTATTGGTTACGATAAGAATAACCATGTATTTATCTTGAGGATCACCGTAATAAATCATATTGCCGCGACGAACAAGCGGCTTTCCTTTATAACGAAGCATATTTTCCATATCAATCGTCCTTTCATAAATTTAAGTTAGTTTATCATATTTTTCCGAAAAATGCAAATAAATTAAAAATCCTGCAGCACTTTTCTGTTATCAATAAGATACATAATACCGGAAAATGCGGTTAAAAATGCAGAAATATACATTAGTACATCAATCAGTATTTGTTTAGAAGAAATAATTGCAGTGATTATCGCAATGAGCTGAACAACTGTTTTTATTTTACCCAATTTCCCGGCGGCAATCACAATTCCTTTTGTAACAGCCACAAGCCGAAGACCGGTTACAATGAATTCTCTGGAAACGATAATCATGACAATCCAAAAATCAACGATATTACGTTCCATCAGACAAAGAAGAGCACCGGTGACAAGGAGCTTATCGGCCAAAGGATCCATAAACTTGCCAAGATTTGTAACCAGGTTGTTCTTACGTGCTAATAGTCCATCTAGCCAATCGGTAAGGGAGGCTAAAATAAAAATAATGGCAGCAATCGGCACATGATATGGAATCACATTAAGCATGTATATCGTCATAAAAACAGGGACCATTATTATACGTAGTACAGTTAGTTTATTGGGCACATTCATCTGTCATCTCTCCAATCAAATCATATTCCTCTGTATGCAGAATTTTTACCTGCACAAAATCACCGGGCAAATGTTCTCTTACAGAGGTAAAATAAACCTTACCGTCTATATCCGGACCATCTCCCGTGCTGCGTCCCACATAGAACAAATCAGAAAATCCTTCCGTAAGTACCGTTTCGATCTTACCTATTTTCTCTTTCAGAGCATCTTTTGAAACTTTCTGTGCAATCTTCATCAAGGTATTATAGCGGGATTCCTTGATTTCATCCGGAATCTGGTCGGGCAATTTTTCTGCTGCTGTACCTTCCTCCGGAGAAAAACGAAAGATACCAATGCGTTCAAATGCGCCGCTTGCAACAAAGTTACAAAGCTGCCTGAAATCTGCCTCTGTTTCACCTGGAAAACCAACAATCAAAGAGGTACGAAGCGTCACGTCCGGGATTACGCAACGAATCAGATGAAGTAGTTCTTTGATGGAAGCCTCCGTATCCCGTCTGCCCATGCGGCGAAGGACAGAATCACTGATATGCTGCACAGGTATGTCAAGATATTTTACGATATTTTCTCGTTTAGCGATAACCTGAAGCAACGATTTGTCTATTCGGTCAGCATAGGTGTAAAAAACCCGTATCCAAGGAAAACCGACATCCGCCAATGCATCCAGCAAATTTGCAAGCGTGGTTGGAGGGTTTAAATCAGTCCCGTATCTTGTTGTATCCTGCGCAATGATACAAAGCTCCTGCACACCTTCTGCATACATGTTGCGTGCTTCCTCTAAAATCGCATCCATTGGTCTGCTGCGATAGGAACCTCGAATAGCTGGAATGGCGCAATAAGTGCAATGATTGTCGCAACCTTCTGCAATTTTTAAGTACCCCAAATAGGGCGGCGTGGTTCTGTGCCGAGGAAGGCCCTCTGGATAAGGCGCTTCATTTCCTCTTACAAATACGCCATGATCTTTTTCGAGAAGTGACATAATTGACGGAAATTCGTCGACACCAATGACCATATCCACTTCAGGCAGTTCCTGTATGATTTCGTCCTTATAGCGCTGTGCAAGACAGCCTGTAACAATTAGCTTAGAAAGTTTTCCAATTTTTTTATACGCCGCATGCTCGAGAATCACCTCAATTGCTTCCGTTTTAGCATCATCAATAAAGCCACAAGTATTAATAATTAAAATAGAAGCCTCTCGGGGGTTTGTGACAATTTCATGTCCTTTTTCCTCAGCAAGCCCAATCATTATTTCTGTGTCAACAAGATTTTTTGAGCATCCAAGTGAAATAAATCCTATTTTACTCATATGTATATAAAGCTCGAATGGCA
>JAQXGO010000062.1 GCA_029006755.1 Clostridia bacterium
CGCAAGGGCGCCTCGTTTGGCGCGCGCATGCAAGCCGAACGAAAAAGGAGGCGCAGCGGAACATGTGAGCTTTTCGCCGAACAGGCGGAAACGAACGGAGTGTAGCTTGCGCCGACGCCGTCTGCACACCGCTCGCCTATAAAATGATTCGCCGAATCATTTTATTTCACGGCTCATGAATCTCATCTGCCGATTCGGTCGGCGCTAAACGTTTGCCACTGGCAAGCAGCGCCCCTCTCAGGGTTCGACTCCCTTTTATTTAATTTTCCATAAAAAAAAGACACCTAAAAAGGTGTCTTTTTTTATGGGGCGATTATAGGGAGTCGAACCCTAGGCCTCCAGAGCCACAATCTGGCGCTCTAACCAACTGAGCTACAACCGCCATATCAAACAAACAAATATTTAATTTATAGAAATTTTCGCTAAGCGAAAATAACTTTTAGAATAATGGCGCGCCTGAAGAGATTCGAACTCCTGGCCCACTGCTTAGAAGGCAGTTGCTCTATCCTGCTGAGCTACAGGCGCAAATGGAATGTGGAGCGGGTGATGGGAATCGAACCCACGCGATCAGCTTGGAAGGCTGAGATTCTACCATTGAACTACACCCGCATGAGCTGACTTAAGATATTATAGCAGACTGCATGCCCTTTGTCAAGAAAAAAAACAAATATTTTTATACAAAAATTATTTTCTTTCCTCCTGTCGCGTAAATTTGTTGACTTTTTTTTCCCTTTTGTGTATAATAACGGAAAGGAAAGGAGGCGCTTTATGGCGACTTCGTATTTTATTGTAACTATCGGAATTGTACTTGCTAAATTTTTGGGGCTTTTTCGGGATGCCGCCTTTGCCTCCGTTTTTGGCACAACCGCTTTAACAGATATATATTTTCAGGTTTTCGGTTTAGTTACACTGATTTTTACAAGTGTTGGTCTTGCTTTTCAAACCATTCTGATAAAAAATATGAATAAAAAAGGGATTGACACGAAGGAAAAGCAGGAAACATATGTCTGCACATTTATTACAAAGGTAACGCTCTTTATGCTTGCCCTGTTAGCTTTGTTATACCTTTTGTCCGCACCTTTAACACGGCTGCTTCTGCCGGATATTGACAGCGAGAATTTTTTGTTTGCTGTAAAGCTTATGCATATCATGCTGCCATCCTTCCTTTTTGTAGTAATTGCATACATTATGTCCGGCGCATTGCAAAACCGCAAAGTTTTCTTTATCACTTCTATTGTCAGCTTGCCCTATAATGTTCTTATTCTGGCATCGCTTGTATTTCCGGGCATCTCTATTGAAACCATCGGGTTTCTCACAACGCTTGGTTGGTTTTTGCATATTATGATTCAATTACCAGCCTTTTATAAGGCCGGGTACCGCCTATTTTCCCTTCGTGTACGCCTTTTAGGAAAGACACGGGTAAATACAGAGGTCGTTTTTATTTTCATTTCCAACATGATGGTGCAGCTTTGCTTTGTCATTGACAAAGCCTTTGTAAGCGGTCACGAGGGCATGATCACTTCTATTAACTATGCCTCCAATTTGTTTATGCAAATATCGAGTGTGTTTGTTGTTGCCATGACCTCCGTTGTTTTTCCTTCCCTTTCTCAGAATTATGAAAGCGGAAACATGGACAAAGTGCAGGAACTGCTGCGCTATATCATTACGGTGATGCTCTCCGTTTTTGTCGCATTTTTATTGGTTGTATCTGTTTTCGGCACAAGCATTATTCGGCTTGTATATGAACGCGGCAGTTTTACAGTCGCCTCCACGGGTATGACTGCAATGGTCTTTGTTTTCTACTGCTTCGGCGTTTTCGGATATATTGCGCAGGAAGAATTGAATAAGATTCTATATTTAGGTAATCGATATCTTTATACGGTCTTAGGTGCCGTCGCTGTCCTTGCCCTAAAAGTTTTGATTGACTCTCAAACCAATGATGTACGCTGGATTGCTGGTAGCACCACTATTCTTTTAACCGCTTATAGTCTTATGACCATTCTTGCCATACGAAAGGTTATTGGCGCATACTTGAATAGAACGCTTTTGACGGATATCGGAAAAATCCTTTTATCCGGCGCCGTTGCGCTCATCTTTTATTTCGGATTCCGCTTTTTCGCGCCGTCTCTGATAGCGCATAGAATTTTATTTATCATTCCCCTTTGTGTTTGTGGCCTTGTTTATATCGGTATGTTGTACGGTCTCAAAATTCTAAAGGTGATTTTGCAAAAAGGAGAATTAAATTGAAAAATAAAACGTATTGTCTTTTCACTTGGTGTATGATTGTTGTTTTATGTTTCGCCCTTTTGCCGACTGTTTTTGCAAGATTTCGAGCCGAAACCACTAATCAGCATGTAGTGGTTTCTTATCTTTTGGATGAAAACAACACGTGCCTACCTTTACAACAAATGGATGCCTTCATAGAAAAGTATCAGTCTATTGGTGTCAATACGTTAACCATACAAGAAAAAAGTCTTTCTGCTTTGGAAAACAAAGGCCTTGTAAAATCTGTAACGTACAGTGAACTGCTGCAAGACTTGGATGATGAAAGTATGGCTGTAGCCGCGGCCTTGGAAAATGCACCGCGCATAGCGCCTTCCAGCCTCATTCTTATGGGGAAACGAGATGCCGGCAAAGCCTTCTTAACCAAGGCAGTGCCGCTTCGGTATGCAGCGGACACGTACGGCTTTTATCAATTGGATACGTTGGATGTTTTTTGCTTCTGGGAAAACAGTTTCTCTCCGGACGAGTTTTTCGTAGGATATGACGAAAGCGAATTTCAGTATGCCGCGCAAAAAAACATGGCCATTTCCATGTGCTTTGTCGGAAGGACATATGATAACGCAGCCTATTTAGAAGAGATGAATCGGCTGATACAGACGTACCATGTGCAATATTTGAACTTAAAAGGTGAGAACACCGCAGTGAAAGAAAACAACCGGAAGCAAAGCGCTCGTCTTGCAGAAATACTCCAGGAAAACAACATGACATTACTTCTGACGGAAACAAAAAACCAGATTTCCAACCAAATGCCTGCCGACTTTGCCGATATGATAAAAAATCGTGCCTATCCAGTAGCAAGAGCCTTTGAAACCAATGATTTTCGCAAAGAGGACGCCACACAGTTTTCCTTCCGCTATTATCAGTTTTTAAATTCTCTCATAGATAGAAATCTCCGTTTCTTCCACGTCACACGGATCAACGCACCGGGCAAAACAGCCTACGAAAGCGCGGAAGACACATTTGAAGCCACCAAACGCTTTACGGAAAAGCTGCAAGCAAGCGGCTATACCTTGCAGCCTATTGCCACAGACTATGCAGACTATTCAGTGAACACAAAGCTGTCAAGCGGTATTCTTTTAACTATACTGGGCATTTGTATGCTTTACATGGTATACCTTGTCTTTGGAAAGCCTCTACCTATTTTAACGATTTGTATGCTGCTTGCTATACCCTTCACCCTTATTGTGCCTGACAACTATCTCGCACTATATCCGTCCGTTTTTGCCGCCCTGTTCCCTTGCTTTTTGATTACTGTCGTGTTTTGGACTGTCCGCAGGGTGCGGAACCGGTTTGGGACTCTTGTTCTTCTCACGATTGTTTTTGGCGAAAGCTTGATAGGGTTGTGCCTCGTTGGCTATCTGCAAGGCGCGGCTTTAGCCGGGGCAGATTACTATTTGAATATTATGGTGTTTCGCGGCACAAAGCTTGCACTCCTCTTCCCTATTCTTTACAGTATTCCGCTTTACTATTGGATGTTTATCAAAAAAGACGGGTGCACAATATGGCAAGATATAAAAAAATTAGCGAAAGCAAAAATCAGCGTTTACCAAATTGGTATTATCGCCATTGTTGCTCTCGCTTTAGCAATTTATATTCTTCGCAGCGGCAGTGTACAGCAAATCAGTTCAATGGAGTACACACTGCGCAATCGCATAACGGACATCTTTACAATTCGGCCGCGCACAAAAGAATTTTTAATCGGCTATCCTTGCCTCTTCCTTTTTGTGTATAGCTCCAAAAAAGCCAAATCCGTTTGGGTCCCGTTCCTCTTTGCCGCAGGCAGTGCACTCTTGTTTGCCTCGGTTATGAACAGCTTTTGCCATGTTTTTACAAATCTTGCAACCATATACCTACGCACTGTATACGGCGCTGCAGTCGGTGTTCTGTTCGGCAGCATAGCAATCGCACTTGCATATCTCATCTTTAGATGCATACGCCACAATCAAAAATTATAACTGTGACAGCGCTTCGCGCACCGTTTTAGCAGGGACAAGTTCTACGCCCGGATAGTTTTTGATCGATTTTCCGTTTTCATAAGGAAGAATTATGCGTTGAAATCCAAGTTTTGCAGACTCCGCCACTCGTTTTCCCACCTGAGAAATGGAACGCAATTCTCCCGTAAGGCCAATCTCACCCAAAAACACCGTATTGGACGAAATGTACACCCCTTTAAATCCGGATACTATGGCAGCGGCAACCGAAAGGTCGGCCGCTGTTTCGTCTATACGAAGGCCGCCGATTACATTAATGTATACATCCTGATTCTGCAAGTGTATTCCCACTCGTTTCTCTAAAACGGCAATCAAAAGGTTCAAACGTCCCAAATCAAATCCGGAGGCCATGCGCCGCGGAATACCGAATCCGGTTGGCGCAACCAGTGCCTGCACCTCGGCCAGCAGGGGCCGCGAGCCCTCCATAGAACACAAAACAGCGGAACCGGGCGCTTTCTCCGGTCGTTCAGATAAAAGCATAGCAGAAGGATTCTGCACTTCTACAAGGCCCCCATCTCCCATGTCAAATACGCCGATTTCATTGGTTGAACCAAAACGGTTTTTTACAGCACGCAAAATGCGGTAGGAATGATGCCTATCGCCTTCAAAATACAGCACACAATCCACCATGTGTTCTAATACGCGCGGACCTGCTATGGCGCCATCCTTTGTTACATGCCCAACTAAAAAGACAGCCGTTCCGGTTTCTTTTGCATAGCGCATAAGGCGAAGCGTAATCTCGCGTACTTGGCTTACACTGCCACACGCACTTGTAATCTCCGGCGTATACATCGTCTGCACGGAGTCCACGATTAAGACAGCCGGTGCAAGCGTGTCTGCGTGGGCAAGCGCAGCATCTATATTGGTTTCCCCTAAAATATAGAGAGTCTCAGGGCCGATAGAAAGCCTGTCGGCGCGCATTTTGAGTTGCCTCTCCGATTCTTCGCCGGACACATATAAAATGTTCCCATAGCCGGACAGCGCCTGGCAGATTTGCAACAGCAGGGTAGATTTTCCTATGCCCGGCTCGCCGCCCACTAAAACCAGAGAGCCGGTGACAAGACCGCCGCCTAATACAATATCCAGTTCCCCTATGCCGGTGCTAAGCCGCACGCCCTCACTGCCGGCAGTAATATCCTTTACTGCCACAGGTGCTGCGCCTGTAGCCGCCGGTACAGCTTTCGGTTTCTCCGTTTGTAGGCTTTCTTCCACCAATGTGTTCCAAGTATTACAGCCGGGGCATTTCCCGAGCCATTTTTGTGTGGAGTACCCACATGCAGTACATACGAAAATAGTTTTTGTTTTCATCATGATTGATAGGACGATTTAATCGTCATGTTAATAAAATCCTTATTGTTCTTTGTGGAAACCAGCCGTTGAATGATGCTTTCGGTGACCTCAGCAATCGGCAGGTTTCCATAGGCCTTTCGTATGGCCCAAACCGCCTCCAAAGCTTGCGGAGAAAGCAATCGTTCCTCCTGCCTTGTGCCGGATTTGTAAATATCAATTGCCGGAAACACTCGTTTTTCGCTCAAGCGACGGTCTAAGTGAATTTCCATATTCCCTGTGCCCTTAAACTCTTCAAAAATCATATCGTCCATGCGGCTGCCGGTATCAATCAATGCCGTAGCCAATATAGTCAGACTGCCACCATTTTCGATGTTTCTCGCCGCACCAAAAAAGCGTTTTGGTTTATGTAGTGCACCGGGATCAAGCCCGCCAGAAAGCGTTTTCCCTGTAGCCGGTATGGTCAGATTGTATGCACGGGAAAGCCTTGTGATGGAATCAAGAAGAATAACAACGTCCTTTCCGTGTTCTACCAACCTTTGTGCCCTCTCTAGTACCATTTCCGCCACCTTAATATGGTGCTCGGGCATCTCATCAAAGGTGGAATACACAACCTCCCCGTCAATGCTGCGCTGCATATCGGTCACTTCCTCTGGGCGTTCATCAATTAAAAGGACAATCAATTTAATCGACTTATCCTTCGCAACACATTTGGCAATGTTTTTTAAAAGAGTTGTCTTTCCCGCCTTCGGCGGGGCCACAATCAGGCCACGCTGACCAAAGCCCACCGGCGCAATTAAATCAATCAGACGCATAGAGAAATCTGCCTGCCCATCCCCCAGCGGAATACGCTTGTCGGGATAGATTGGCACAAGTGTTTCAAAGGGACGACGGTTGATGGCCGTATCAATGCTATCCCCATTGATCGTTTCCACATAAACAAGTGCCTGAAATTTTTCCCCTTCTTTATGAAATTTCGATTTCCCTGCAATCTCATCTCCGGTCTTTAAATTAAACCGTCGGATTTGCGTTGGCGAAACATACACATCTTTTGTACCGGTCAAATAATTCGCACATCGCAAAAACCCGAACCCGTCCGGCAAAATCTCTAAAACACCTTCCGCCTGCTGTGCATCAGAACTCACACGACGCGCCTCAGGGGTTTCCTTCGTTTGTGCCGGGCTTTCCGTGTCCTTAGGTGTAATATGCACACGCTTCGAAACCGGCCTGGGTTTGGGAGGTTCCGCTGTTGCCTTTTCGTTTTCCAACAGTAAAGCAATCAGTTCCTGCTTTTTATACTTTGAAACACTTTTTATGCCTTTCGCCTTTGCAATCTCCTGCAATTTCGCCAACGTATGTTGATTTAAAGCATCTATTGTCATTTTACCACTCCATATAAATATTTCAAATGCTTTTAAGGGAAATAAAAAAAGAAAAAATGAAAGTTGAATTGGATCGAACCGATATAAGTAATATATATATTATACCATAAGTAAAAATGCTTGCTTGCAAGAGCATTTTTACGCAGCCGTCAATATCACAGCTCGTGCAACGCACGAGAGGGCGAAACCCAAAGTCTTGCTCTGCAAGACTTACTGTGAATATTATACCATAAGTAAATATGCTTGCTTGCAAGGGCATTTTTACGAAGCAGTC
>JAQXGO010000063.1 GCA_029006755.1 Clostridia bacterium
CTGTGGAAAGCAAGCGTGGCGGCGGCGGCTATCTCCGCATTCGTCGTGTGTCCCCCTCGCAGGACAATATTGTAATGCATATTGTCAATAGCATTGGAGATCGCATCAGTTTTCAAACAGCCACCATTTTTGTGAAAAATATGGTTGACAACGAGTATTTATCCGCCCGTGAGGGAAAAATGATTTTGTCCGGTATTACGGATAATGTGTTGTCTCTCCCCCTTCCCCTGCGTGATACGATGCGTGCAGCCATACTGAAAAACATGTTAGTGAGTATTATGATGTAAAGGAGTGTATCTATATGTTATGTGAAAAATGCGGTGTAAATTTGGCAAGTCTTCACTTGTCACAAAACATTAACGGAAAGAAAACAGAGCTGCATGTTTGTGCAAACTGTGCAGCACAAATGGGTTACTTAGGCGTAAAGGATATTTTCAGCACAGACTTTTTTAATCTGTTGACTCCAAATATTTCCGGATATGCTCGTTGTCCCGGTTGCGGGGAAACCTATGAAGAATATAAGGCAACCAAGCGCATTGGCTGCGAAAAGTGTTATGCGCATTTTGCAAGTTTCTTAGAGCCGGTTTTGAAGAAAGTACATGGCAGTGCCCTGCATACAGGCAAGCTGCCCAAAAAAGCAGGCGGTGCTCTGCGGCAAAAGCGAGAGATTGAACGGCTACGCCGCAATTTGCAGGAGGCAATTTTGAATGAGGAGTTTGAAAAGGCTGCTTCCTTACGCGATAGATTGCATGAAATAGAAGGGAGTGATGGGAAATGACCTGGTATCAAACAGATGGCAAAAAAAATGATATGATTATCAGCACACGCGTGCGTCTTGCACGTAATATCAGTGGCTTTCCCTTCTCCGCAAAGCTGAGCCGAGAGGAGGGCGAAAAGATTATCGACCTTGTGTGGGAAGCCTTGGCGCCTGTCCAAAAGGATTTTACACTATATAGGATTCAAAAGCTTTCTCCCGTACGTCAGCAAGCGCTGATAGAAAAGCATTTAATCAGTCCTGATCTTACGGATGCCCGCGCCCCACGCGCCGCCATAATTCATAAGGACGAAACCATCTCCATTATGGTGAACGAGGAGGATCATATTCGGATTCAATGTCTCGCACCCGGTCTTGCACCGGATGCCGCCTGGGATATGGCGAATAAAATTGATGACCTAATCGGGGAGACGATTTCCTATGCCTTTCATGAGAAATTCGGCTTCCTGACAAGTTGCCCGACAAATACCGGCACGGGCCTTCGCGTTTCTGCCATGATTCACCTGCCTGCCATTTCTGTTTCCGGCGGCATTTCCGGTCTTTTGGCTCAGGCGGCCAAATCCGGCATGGCCGTCCGCGGTCTGTATGGCGAAGGCAGTGACGCCCAAGGGAATTTTTATCAGATTTCTAACCAGACTACCCTGGGACTTTCGGAGGAAGAAATTATTGAGCGGTTCGGACGTGTACTCGCTTCCATTATGGAAGTGGAAGCCTCCTTGCGAAAGAAAATTGCTGATGCCGTCCCCGACAGACTTACGGACCGCATCATGCGTGCCTATGGCGCCATGCGTTATGCCCACATGATTTCCGGCAAGGAACTGATTAATTATATAAGTGATGTTCGTCTTGGCATATATTTGGGTATAATAGAACCAATACCCTTTGAAAAGCTTACCGCCTTAATGGTCACAACAATGCCGGCCAACATTTCCGGCGGTGGCTCGATGTCCGCAGAGGAACGTGATATAAAACGTGCCTCTATTGTGAAAAAAATCTTCAAGTAAAGGAGTGCAGAGTATATGATGAGCTTTAATGAACGTTTTACCAAAAAAGCCAAAAACGCGTTGGAGTTTGCACAGGAAGCTGCCGCGTCACTTGGCCATAACTATCTTGGCAGTGAGCATCTATTGATTGGACTTTTGCGTGAAGGCAGCGGCGTAGCCGCCAGTGCCTTAGCGGATGCCGGTATTCATGAGGATGCTGTTATTTCCCGTCTTTCGGAAATGATTGATACGTACCCCGGAAAACCGACACAGTTTCTGGGCTTTACGCCGCGCACCAAAAAGATTTTAGAATTAAGCTTTGCAGAGGCCTCCCACATGGGAGAACAATATATTGGCACGGAGCACATTCTGATGGCCATTCTCCATGAGGGCAGTAATGTTGCGCTTTCTATTTTAACAGATCTCGGCGTACAGCCACAGCTTCTCTATAATAGCCTTATGCATAACGGCAGTGAAGATGGCACGGCGCACGGCATTGGGAAAGCCGATGGTACGCCCCATCGAGCAAAGAGCAACGGCAAAACACCTACGCTTGACCAGTTCGGCCGCGATCTTACGCAAATGGCGCAGGAAGGCAAATTCGACCCGGTGATCGGACGCGACAAGGAAATTGAACGCGTCGTGCAGATTCTATCCAGGCGTACGAAAAACAATCCTTGCCTGATTGGTGAACCGGGTGTTGGTAAAACGGCCGTAGCAGAAGGTCTTGCTCAGCGCATTGTTGCCGGAAACATTCCGGAAATACTGAAAAACAAACGCGTGTTTACCCTGGATTTATCCTCTATGATTGCCGGTGCAAAATATCGCGGCGAATTTGAGGAACGTCTTAAAAAGGCTATGGATGAAGTGCACGAGGCCGGCAATGTCATCCTCTTTATTGATGAAATGCATACGCTGATAGGTGCCGGCGCGGCAGAAGGCGCCATTGATGCCTCAAACATACTTAAGCCTTCCCTCTCTCGTGGCGAATTGCAGGTGATTGGGGCAACCACCCTGAACGAATACAGAAAATATGTAGAAAAAGATGCGGCATTGGAGCGTCGTTTCCAGCCGGTTATTGTGGGTGAGCCAACCATCCCGGAAACCATTGCCATACTGAAAGGCATTCGGGATAAGTATGAGGCCCACCATGGCGTAAAAATCACAGATGATGCTTTAGAGGCCGCCGCCAAGCTGTCTGCACGCTACATCACGGATCGCTTTTTGCCTGATAAGGCGATTGACCTTATGGATGAAGCCTCCTCGCGTGCAAAGCTTACAACCCTTACTGCACCGGACGAACTGAAAACGCTGGAAACTGACCTTACGGCCTTAAAAGCTGAAAAAGAGGAAGCCATTAAGAGCCAGGAATTTGAAAAAGCTGCTTCTCTGCGGGACAAGGAAAAGAATTTGCAAGAAACCTTGACCGCCAAGCGCGACGAATGGCAAAAAGCAAACGCCATTAAAACGGATGAGGTCGGTCCTGAAGAAATTGCCGCCATTGTGGCGGATTGGACAGGCATTCCTGTCAAAAAATTAGCTGAAGATGAAGGCGAGCGTTTACGGAACATGGAGGATATCCTTCACAAGCGCGTGATCGGACAGCGCGAAGCAGTTTCAGCTGCTGCCCGTGCAATTCGCCGTGGCCGTGTAGGGCTGAAAGACCCCAAGCGCCCCATTGGTTCCTTCCTCTTCTTAGGTCCTACCGGCGTAGGGAAAACGGAGCTTTCCAAGGCAATTGCAGAATCCATTTTTGGGGATGAAGATGCCATCATTCGTGTAGATATGTCCGAATACATGGAGAAGCATACAGTCAGCCGTATGGTCGGCTCTCCTCCAGGATATGTAGGCTACGATGAGGGCGGTCAGCTTACCGAAAAAGTGCGCCGCAAGCCGTATTCTGTTGTTCTGTTTGATGAAATTGAGAAAGCGCATCCGGATGTATTTAATATTCTTCTGCAAATACTGGAGGACGGCATACTAACCGATGCCCAAGGCAGACGGGTTGACTTTAGAAACACGATTATTATTATGACCTCTAACGTCGGTGCCAGACGCATTACAGAACAAAAGCACTTAGGCTTTGGTGGTGACGAAGAAGAAGCAAAAAAGACGTATGAGGACATAAAGGGAAATGTTATGGGCGAATTGAAACATTCCTTCCGCCCGGAGTTTCTAAATCGTATTGATGAAATCATTGTTTTCCATCCCCTTGTAGAGGAGGAAATCAAACAAATTGCACGCCTTATGCTGCAAACCTTAAAAGACAGACTTTTGCAGAACAATATTACGGCCTCCTTCACCGATGAAGCCATTGCAGCCTTAGCCAAAGAAGGGTACGACCCTGTCTATGGGGCAAGACCTTTGCGCCGCGCAATCCAGTCCAAGCTGGAAGATTTGTTTGCCGAGGAACTCCTCGATGGCAGAATCAGCCAAGGCGATACCGTATCCGTAGACTATGTAGATAACGCTTTCACGATTACGAAAAAGGCGTAGTATGTAGAAAGGAAATTACATGAGATCTTGGGTTTCTACCGGCTTTGTGTTGCTTCTTGTTCTCGGATTGGTCATGATCGCTATCCGCAGTATAATAAAAGCCAAAAAAAATGGTAAATCGTGCGGCTATTCGGGCTGTCACGGCTGCCCGATGGCCGGCGACTGCCATAAAAAGGATGCCCCCAATCGCTGAAAGACACGCGAAGTTGACAACACAAGTTTCTGTCCTATCCAAAATAGAATGATTTGAAGACGCATCGAAATCAACCTTATATGGAGTTTGGTTCGATGCGTCTTTTTTGCTGCATGAAGAGAACATGATGCGGCTATCGGTACAGACATGCAATCGCATGGTCTTTCCTCCTCTGTCATCCGTCTATAAAAAGGCTTGCCGGTGCCGAGCTTCTCATCCTATAGATAATCCCTTATTTTTAAAGCTTTACAAACGCAGAAAATAATGATATAATATAAAATTAACGTAGGCATATTCTTTGCCGTTTCGAAGCCATCTTTACTGCAAAAGAACAAGCAATTCCCTGGACATGGGCTACCGTATGGTTTGCTCCAAGTCTTGACAAAAATTTGTTCGAAAAAACGCTCTGTTCTAAAATGTGCGAAATTTTGTGCAGATTTTGGTTTGGTATCGTTTGGCTAAGCGCACGGGAGTTGACCCCCGTGTGCCTATGGAAGGAGCAATTCATTTGGAAATTAAGAGAGAATTTAAATGTTCATGCGGCAGAATACACAAGTCCGGCATTGAGGCATATGCCATCGGTGCAGGTGCAATGAACACAGTTTTACAGTATTTAGAAGAATATGCATGCCAACGTCCCTTGATTGTGGCAGATGTAAATACCTATAAAGCCGCCGGGGACAAGCTGTGTGCTATATTGCAAAACGGCGGATACACATGCACGCAATATGTTTTGCAGGATGAACATGTTGAACCGGATGAACGTGTAGCCGGTCTTCTCATGATGCACTATCCCACTGCCACCGATTGTATCATCGGCGTTGGCTCCGGTGTTGTCAATGACCTTTGTAAAATCTTAAGCCGCGTGTCCGGCAATCCCTATATCCTGATTGCAACTGCACCTTCTATGGACGGTTATGCCTCTGTAACGTCCTCTGTAGTTATGGATGGCCTGAAGTGGTCCATTGAGGGTAAATGCGCTGACGTCATTATCGGAGATACGGATATACTGAAAAACGCACCCAAAAAGATGCTGATTGCCGGTTTGGGGGACCTACTGGCAAAGTATATTGCCCTTGCAGACTGGCGCATAGCAAATCTTGTCACAGGGGAATACTACTGCGAAGAAATTGCCCAACTTGTTCGCGTCGCCGTCAAAAAATGCATGGATAACAGCGCACTTTTATTACAACGCGACCCGGTTGCCGTAGAGGCTTTCTTTTCGGGTCTTCTGTTAAGTGGTGCCGCTATGAACTATGCCGGCATTACCCGCGTTGCCTCCGGCATCGAACATTCTATTTCTCACATCTGGGATATGCGTAGCGTTGCCTTTGGTACAAACAGTGATTTTCATGGGATCCAATGCGGCATAGGTACACTTTACGCCGCAAAGATTTATGATAAGCTGCGCCACTTTGTCCCGGATAAAGAGAAAGCGATCGCGTATGCCGAAAGCTTTGATTTTGCCGCATATTCCAAAGAACTTTCCGCCTTTATTGGCAAAGGCGCCTCTGCCATGATTGCCAGGGAAGCCAATGACGGCAAATACGATACTGCAAAGCATGCGATACGCATACAACGCATCTGTGCGCATTGGGAGGAAATACGTACCATCATCCAAGAAGAAGTACCGCCGAGTGCTGAAATTGAACGGATTTTAGATGCCATTGATGCCCCGAAAACCTGTGCCGATATTGGCATCGATCACGCCCTTATGCCCATGACCTTTGCCGCAACAAAGGACATTCGTGATAAATATGTTCTTTCTCGTCTTTGCTGGGATTTAGGCATGATCAATGAAATAGACTTTGCATAACTACCCATAAGTCGGCTGAACCCAAATACGAGGTTTACCGATCGAAGCCATTTGTCCCTAAGGCAAGCCGTGCGTTGCGCCTCCTTTCCCCCTAAAAAATCAAGAAATGGAGAAAAGTATGGAAAATATAAAAAACATAAAGCTCTTTCTGCTGGATATGGACGGCACGATCTATCTTGGCGATCAACTGTTTGATGGTACGATTGATTTTCTGCGGCATGTGCAAGCGGACGGCGGACGATACATTTTTTTGACCAACAACTCGTCAAAAGGGGTTGAACAGTACATAGAAAAACTGGCAAAGCTCGGTATTCCTGCTGTACGAGAGGATTTTTTGACCTCTGTTGATGCCACCATCCCTGTACTGCGCGCAGAAAAATACCGAAAGATTTATGCTTTAGGTACAACCTCCTTTAAAAAGCAGCTAAGGGAAGAAGAATTACCGATTACCGATGTTTTAAGTGATGATATTGATTGTCTTTGTATGGGCTTTGATACGGAACTTACCTTTCAAAAATTAGAGGATGCCTGTATTCTTCTCAATCGCGACATTGCTTATATTGCCACAAATCCGGATTGGGTCTGCCCCACGCCCTTTGGCTCTGTGCCCGATTGTGGCTCCATAAGTCAAATTCTGCAAACCGCCACCGGCAGATTGCCGCGGTTTATCGGAAAGCCCGGCGCCGCTATGGCAGAGCTTGCGATGCAAAGAACCGGCTATTGTAAAGCAGAAACCGCCATTGTGGGTGACAGGCTATATACGGACATTGCCTGCGGCATCAATGCCGGCATACAGAGCATTTTTGTTTTAAGCGGTGAGGGCACTATGGAAGATATTGAAAAAACCGGCGTAACCCCCACCTTCATCTTTGAAGACATTCAAGAGATATATCGGCAACTCACGCAATAAAACGAAAAGGGGGCCGTAGAAAAATGCACAGACCGCATAACGCATACGATGCCTGAGAATATGCGGATATGCCTTATAAGAGTCAAAAAGTTAGGGTGGGAATTCGCTAAACCATGCATTTCTAAAAAAAATGCTTTATGCTATGAACAAACTTCGCCTCTCGACGTACCTGTGTACGCCTTCGGGAACCCAAAGCCTACGGCTTTGGCGCAGTTTGTCCATTCTGCACTACTTTTCTCCAGCCCTAAAAGGAGCCGTAACAAAAAGATTTTGAATCATCATTTTGCTACGGCTCCTCTTTTGTGGTGCTCGAGACCGGAATCGAACCGGTACGGGATTGCTCCCACGGGATTTTAAGTCCCGGGCGTCTGCCAGTTCCGCCACTCGAGCTCACAACGCTATACAGTTTACCACAGAAATATAAAAATGTCAATAGTTTTTCATAAAATCACATGGAAAGTTTTATCTTAGACGAAATTCAAGATGGAACCGTTCTATCTTGAATAGACGTGCTATGATTTGATAAAGGAAGGGCTGTCCCGCTTACATAGGGAAGCCCTTCAAATCTATATAGGTTTTCAATGGTATCATTCAATTGCGGATAAAGCTTTTTCTAAATCTGCTAAAATATCTTCCACAGCCTCAAGGCCTACAGAAAAACGAACCATGCCGCCGTTTATTCCTGCAGCTTTAAGCTGTTCATCCGTAAGCTGCCGGTGCGTTTCACTGGCAGGGTGCAGCACACATGTACGAATATCCGCTACATGTACTTCGTTGGAAGCAAGCTCTAAGGCATCCATAAACTTGACTGCAGTGTTTCTTCCACCTTTAATAATAAAGGAAATTACACCACTTCCGCCCTTTAAATACTTTTTGGCAAGGGCGTTGCTCTTGTCATTCTCCAGCCAAGGGTAAATAACCTGTTCGATTTTATCAGATTTTTGCAAATACTTAGCAACAGTGCAGGCATTCTCACAATACTGTTTCATGCGTATGGCTAAGGTTTCAAGACCAAGATTTAACAAGAAAGCAGAATTGGCTGCCGGATATGCGCCAAAATCACGCATGAGCTGCATTCTTGCCTTCAGGATATAGGCCATTTTGCCATAAGATTTCGTATAGGATAATCCATGATAGGATTCGTCTAGCTCAGTAAAATCCGGGAACTTGCCGTTCTCCCAATTAAAGTTACCGCTATCCACGATAACACCACCAACTTGTACGGCATGGCCATCCATATACTTGGATGTAGAGTGAACAACAATATCAGCACCAAAGGCGAAAGGTTTGCAAAGAATAGGCGTTGCAAAAGTGTTATCCACAATGAGCGGAACGCCGTTTTTATGCGCAATGTTCGCAAAGCGTTCAATATCGAAAACGGTGAGTGCCGGGTTTGCAATGGTTTCTCCAAAAACGGCCTTGGTATTTGGCTTGAATGCGGCTTGAATTTCTTCATCAGAGGCAAAACTGTCCACAAAAATACATTCAATACCAAATTTTTTTAATGTGACGGCAAATAAGTTGAAAGTGCCGCCGTAAATCTGTGACACACTGATAAAGCTATCACCGCAACTGCAAATATTTAGTATTGCCATAAGGGATGCTGCTTGCCCGGAGGAAGTGCACATTGCGCCGACACCGCCTTCAAGCGTGGCAATCTTGTCTTCAATAGCCATGACAGTTGGGTTTGCAAATCTGGAATAAATCAAAGACTTTGTAGGATCATCAAATACTGCTGCCACATCATCGGTAGAATCATACACATAAGTCGTACTCTGCACAATAGGGACAACACGCGGTTCCGAGTTTTTCGGCTGATATCCGGCATGTAAACATTTGGTTTCGTCTCTCATTTCAGTTCAATCCCTTCTTTAGGTAAAATTATCTTTTATATGTTACCATAAAATATACAAATAATCAATAATAAACTTGATTTTTTCTTTAATTATGTTATAATGAGTGATAGAAATATAGATTGCTCTATATGGGGGAACTCGATATGAAAAGAAATATTGCTTTCCTGATTGTTTTATGTATATTGTTTGCAATTATGCCATGCTGTGCGGCGGAGGCGTCTTTGCTATTAAGTGATGATTTTGAAACAGAAAATGCACTATGGTATGGCGGGACTTATCATACGGAAGAGAACGGACAAAGTTATTGTTTTTTTAATCAGATTGATTGCAAAGAATCCATTGCACTTTCAGCAAATGTTGTGTATTCTCTATCATATTCTGTGCGCGCGGCAGAGGCTTCTTTGAACGAAATGCCGAGTGGCAGAATATTCATGGAGGGCAGTTATCCGGGCATTATTTGTCATACAACGAGTGTTTCTGTAAATTGGCAAAGGGTCGAAATACGTTTTATTGTTCCTCGAACAGAAACATATTCTTTGTCTTTTTCTATGGATTATACAAGCGGAAATGATAGCTTTTATATTGATAACATCACGCTGCATATGATATCGTTTACACCTACGCACGTAAGCATTGCAGGACCGCGTGATATTTATATTTCGGAAACAGATACTTTGTCTTATCCTTATTCGACCGTTCTTTTAGATCGACATGAAACGCCGGTTTATGTGCCGAATGGAACAATCATGTTTACCGAGGCTATTCCATCAGGAATCTCCTTTCTTGAAGACGAAAATATTTTGCAAGTGGAATCCGGCACGCTAAGCGGTACTGCATTCACTTTGGAGCCTGTTTTGGTCAAAGGCTATGAGAGCCTGGAAAACATTCCGATTACCGTTGTTGCCTCAAAACAAATGTTGCAGAACGGAAGCTTTGACAGTCATCCTATGTATGATGGTTGGGTACGCGCTGAGGATTCCTTTCAAATCTGCACAGACAAAATTACCGGTTCGTATTGTGCGAAGGTGGCGATGACGCAGATTTCGGACAATGCATACATGGGGGAAATAAAAACCACACGTTCTTTCTATCTTCGTCAGGATTTAATGTATGTATTCCGCGCGAAGCTTCGTTCTGAGGCTGGCTACACGACTCGAAAAATACAAGCCAGCGTTTCTACGCCGATACAAGATTCTATACATATTTATGTCTCTCAAATTGGCGGTGAAGAATGGACAAGTGTGGTGGCGGCATTTTATGTGCCGCATGACGGCACATATGGACTGGACTTTCATTTCTCTGCGGCGGATGCAAGACCTGTTTACGTGGATGCGATTTCTGTACGGACAGAGCCTTCTGCACCTTCCGATGTTGTTTTTGATGCGCCGGCACATGTGTGTCTGCCTGAAAATGCGCCGCTCTCTATTCCGTTTGCCTGTGCCGCACGGAATCAGGCAGGAGAAATACTTTCAGAAAGACCTGTACTTTCTATTACGCCTGAGGATGCCGGTGTCTATATAGAGGATGACAGGCTTATTGTTACGCCGGAGGCTTCAAAAAGTGAATATGTGATACACGCGTCACCCCTTGATTACCCGGACGTGAAAGGGCAACACAGTATTTCAATTTCAAAAGATTCAATTGGTGATGGGAGTTTTGAAAAAACAACTCCCGGGCATTTTTGGGCATCCGCTGCACCATCAATGCTAAACTATGTTACAGCGCATGATGGAAGACAACCTTCCGATGGAAGATTTTTAGCAAAGCTGACTTTAAATGGTGCGGTGTCTGTGCTGCTGGCAGATTCAGTTTTCAATTACGAGAAAGGAAAAAGCTATGTTTTTGAAACGGATATCTGCAAAATCGTTCCTGATATTGATACAATTGTAACCGTCTTAGTGAATGCAGTAGGTGGGGACGCCTTTGATGATAATTTGGTTATCGGGCAGTTTCCTTTGAGCAATGATATGCAACATGTCCAGAAGTTATTCACGCCATCCATGGCTATAACAGGGAGGCTGATGATTGCATTTAATACACCGGAAACATATGATATGCAAACCATTCTACTGGATAATGTGCGTATTTCTCCTGCAAATGTGTATGCAACAGAGGTGTCTGTAAGCGGTTCGCCGTTTGTCGATAAAGTACTGTCCGGCAAATATCGGTTTGCCTCCAATTTTGGGGCAGTGGATGCCAGCGCATACAAATGGCTGATTTCCGAGACAAGGGACGGTATTTACATGCCGATTGACAGTCAGACCACCAACACGCTCTCTGTTACCAATGATATGGATGGAAAGTATATTAAATTTGAAGTTACGCCTATATCACTTAGTGGCCCTGTTGTGGGTGCAAGTGTTACATCCGCTCCGGTACATATTGGGTATTCTTATTCTCCCGGATATGTCATAGATACGACGGATGAGGCAGATATGACAGATGAAAATGAATGGGGGACAGAAACAAAGCCTACAAGTCCTAGTTTTGGACAGGAAGATCTTACATCCGGAGGATTGCAAATCGTCGATATTCGGAGATATGCCGGAGAAACAAACTGGAAGTTTTTGGATTTGTCCTATCACTGGGCACAGGATGATATTGCCATTATGTCTGCCGCCGGCATTGTGAACGGACGCGGTGATGGTTTTTTCGTACCGCAGGCAAAGATTACACGCGCAGAATTTGCGGCTATTTTAGCGCGTGCCTTTAGTTTTGCGCCTACGTTCTACCAAGGCAGGTTTCGGGATGTAAAAGCGGATAGCTGGTATGCGGGGGTGATTGAAACCGTAACCAAGCACGAAATCGCTATCGGCACAAGTGAAACCACTTTTTCGCCCGATTTGCCTATCACGCGTGAAGAAATGGCTACAATGATTATGCGTGCCTATCGGAAAACGGAAGCAAAAGCAGGAACAGCCACATATAATTATACTGATATGGCCAGCGTAAGCGCATGGGCATTACAGGATGTGGGGGAGGCGCAAAACCTTGCTATTTTGTTAGGAGAGCCGGACGGCAGTTTTGCCCCTAAGCGAACAGCGACCCGTGCAGAGGCAATTGTTGCTGTAAAACGTATGCTGATGGTTATCATCGAGAATCTGGTCGGATAGTTTTTGCTTATTTGTTATTGAAAGAAATTTTGTTTTTTTTCAAAAAAGACTTGCAAATGTGTAAAAACATGGTATAATGGTATAATTGGAAAGAATAAAAGAAGATTTGGAGGAAAACAAATGAACGTAAAGGTTGAGAAAACGGACAAAAATACCGTCACGCTCGAAATCGAGGTGGAAAAAGAGAAATTTGAGGAGGGCATGGAGAAGTCCTATCGCAAGAATGTAAAAAGTATTTCCATTCCCGGCTTCAGAAAAGGCAAAGCACCTCGTAAATTTATTGAAAAGATCTACGGCGAAGCCGTTTTCTTTGAGGATGCAATTAATTTTGTATGTCCGGATGCGTATGATACTGCTATCAGCGAGAATAACATCTTTCCTGTTGCCCAGCCTGAAATTGACATTGTGAAAATAGGCAACGGCGAAAACTTTGTTTTTAAAGCTGTTGTTACTGTCAAGCCGGAATTTGAAGTTTCGGAATACAAAGGTATAAAAGTGGATAAAATAGAATATATTCCCAAGGATGAGGATGTAAACGCAGAACTTTCTCGCATGCAAGAACAGAATGCAAGCGTTGTTACCATTGAAGATCGCGCTGTAGAAACCGGTGATATTGCAGTGATTGATTATGAAGGCTCTGTGGACGGCGTTCCTTTTGATGGCGGTGCTGATAAGGGTCATGAACTTACGATTGGTTCCGGCCAGTTTATTCCCGGCTTTGAAGATCAACTTATTGGCAAAAACATCGGTGAAGAATGTGATGTACATGTTACTTTCCCCGAAGAATATCATGCAGAGAATTTAAAGGGCAAAGCCGCTGTATTTAAAGTAACTATTCATGCAATCAAGAAGAAAGAACTTCCTGCATTGGATGATGAGTTTGCGAAGGATGTCAGCTCCTTTGATACATTAGAAGAGTTAAAGGCTGATATTTTGGATAAGATGAAGAAATCCGGCGAAACACGCGCACTGCGTGAAACAGAGGATAAAATTCTTGAAGCAATTGCAGAAGCAACGGAAATAGACATTCCTCGTCCTATGATTGATACACAAATCGACAAGATGATGGATGACTTTAACTATCGCCTGTCTTCTCAGGGCATTTCCTTGGAACAGTATGCATCATACATGGGTTCCACTGTACAGGATATGCGCACACAGTTCGAAGACAATGCAGCGAAAGCAGTTAAGGGAAATCTGATTATCGAGAAGATTGCTGAACTGGAAAAAATAGAAGCCACAGAAGAAGAAGTGAATGCAGAACTGCAGAAAATGGCAGACACCTATAAAATGGAAATAGATAAGATCAAGAAAATTATGGGTGGCAATATGGACGGCATTGCTGCAGACATTAAGACCAATAAAACGCTTACTTTCCTGGTAGAGAATGCAGAAATTAAGAAAGCACGCAAGAAGGCTGCAGAGAAAGAAGATGCAGCTGCTGAAAAGAAGCCGGCAGCAAAGAAGACAACAACAAAAACAACTGCAAAAACAACTACAAAAACAACGACGAAAAAAACTACGGAAAAGAAATCTACGACAAAAAAGGCTGCTGAAAAGAGCGACAGCAAAGAAGCCTGATATTTTATGATTGAAAGGATGGGATCAATATGAGCCTTGTACCTATTGTTGTGGAACAGGATAATCGAGGAGAGCGTTCTTATGACATTTATTCGAGACTTTTAAAGGACAGAATTATTTTTCTGGGTGATGAGGTAAATGATGTGACCGCAAGCCTTGTAGTGGCACAGATGCTGTTTTTGGAAAGTGAGGATCCGGACAAAACGATAAATCTGTACATTAACAGTCCGGGTGGTTCTATAACAGCCGGTATGGCAATTTATGACACGATGAATTACATTAAGTGTGATGTTTCCACGATATGCATTGGTATGGCTGCCAGCATGGGCGCGTTTTTACTTGCGGCTGGTACAAAAGGAAAACGTTTTGCACTTCCTAACAGTGAAATCATGATTCATCAGCCTCTTGGTGGCATGCAGGGACAGGCAACTGACATAAAGATTCACGCTGATCACATTATTGCAATTAAAAAACGAATGAATTCAATTTTAAGTCAAGTGACCGGCAAACCGATCGAGATTATTGAAAAGGACACCGAAAGGGATAATTTTATGTTTGCACCTCAAGCGCTTGAATATGGCTTAATTGATAAAGTGATTGAAAAACGGTAAATTCTATTAGAAAGCGCAGGTTTGATTATGGCAAAATATGATGATTCGCAAAAACTTCGTTGTTCCTTTTGCGATAAAACACAGGATCAGGTCGGCCGATTGGTTGCCGGTCCAGGTGTTTATATTTGTGATGAATGCATTGAACTTTGTTACGAAATTATTGATGAAGATCCGGACGTGCATGTAGCAAAACATCATGAAGCATGCACAGAGGGGCATCAGGGAATTCCTAAGCCCATGGAAATAAAAAAGGCGTTGGATCAATATGTAATTGGGCAGGAAAGTGCAAAGAAAAGCTTATCCGTTGCAGTATACAATCATTACAAAAGAATAGGTAAAGAGAAGACAACGCAGGATGTTGAACTGCAAAAAAGTAACATTTTGCTTCTTGGACCTACGGGATCAGGTAAAACACTTTTAGCGCAAACATTAGCTCGCATTTTGGATGTTCCTTTTGCGATTGCAGATGCGACATCTCTCACAGAAGCCGGGTATGTTGGCGAGGATGTAGAAAACATTCTTTTAAAGCTGATTCAAGCCGCTGATTTTAATATTGCGCGGGCTTCAAGAGGGATCATCTATATTGATGAAATTGATAAAATATCAAAAAAGAGTGAGAATCCATCCATTACTCGCGATGTGAGTGGGGAAGGTGTGCAGCAGGCACTTTTAAAAATATTAGAGGGCACAGTAGCATCCGTTCCGCCGCAAGGAGGGAGAAAGCATCCGCACCAGGAGTTTATACAGATAGATACTTCGGAGATTCTATTTATTGTCGGCGGTGCATTTGATGGTCTTGAACGTGTCATTGAAAAGCGTATTGGAAAGAAGTCTTTAGGATTCGGTGCTGAACTCTCTCGTACGAATCCCGAAGATATTGATGCACTGTTAACTAAGGTAGAACCGCAGGACCTTGTAAAGTATGGATTGATTCCTGAATTTATTGGTCGTCTGCCGGTGGTTGTTACCTTAAATTCATTAGATGAAGAAGCGTTAAAACGCATTATTAGCGAACCGAAAAATGCGCTGTTAAAACAATACAAAGAGTTGTTTGCATATGATGATGTTATCTTAGATATAGACGATACCGGTATAAGCGCCATTGCCAAACGTGCAAGTGCAAGAAAAACCGGCGCACGAGGACTTCGTGCGATATTCGAGGAAACATTAACAGATGTCATGTATTATATTCCGTCGGATGAAACGATAGAGCGTGTTGTGATCACAGCAGAAACGCTGGAAGGAAAAGAACCGGAGATTATTCGGAATTCGGCGCGTAAATCGCTAAAAAAACAAACAAAAAAGGTCTCTCTTCCGAGAGGCGAATCTGTATCTTAACAAAAGAGAAGCCACCCGCACATGATTGAGGTGAACTTGTCAAGTAAAAGTAGACGCTAAAAACCACAATAAAAAGGCTTTATGCTATGAACAAACTTCGCCTCTCGACGTACCTTTGTACGCCTTCGGGAACCCAAAGCCTGCGGCTTTGACGCAGTTTGTCCATTCTGCACGATTTTTCTCCAGCCCCAAAAGGAGCCGTAGCAAAAAGATTTTGAATCATCATTTTGTACGGCTCCTCTATTTTCATGCAGCATTTACTGAAAGAAAATCCCCAAAGAGATTATATGTTTTCATAACTCTATGGGGATGAAAGGATTATTCCATTTGTTTTCCAAGAAAGCCTGCGGCCGAACGAGCCAATTTTTCTTCTACTTCTCCCATTTGGGTGTTATCTTCGCTTGAAACCATAACTACACTGCCAATACTGTCCCCTTCGGAAATGATAGGTGCGACAACGCCTGCAAAATAGCGTTCGCTTCCGTCAGCAACGGACATTTTGTGACTGCTGCCTGTCATGGTAAATGTTGTTTTTTCATCCATGATGCGCTCTAAATCTGCACTGATTCTTTTGTCATGCAGCTCTTTTTTGGGAATGCCTGATACAGCAATTACATTATCTTTATCCGTAATACATACCGGACAGCCGGATGTTTTGGCTAATGTTTCAGCATACTGTGCAGCAAACTCTCCAAGTTCACCAATGGGGGAGTATTTTTTAAAAATAACTTCACCGTCACGGTCAGTATAAATTTCAAGCGGATCGCCCTCGCGAATTCGCATTGTTCGTCTGATTTCCTTTGGAATGACCACACGTCCGAGGTCATCAATTCTTCTTACAATTCCTGTTGCTTTCATAAAAATTGCTCCTTTTGTTTGATTTACAATTCTATTGTTCGCTGGACAAGGAATTATTATGTAAAGAAAAAAATGGGAAAATATTTTTAACGACTTCATGTTTGATTTTGCATCAGCAATTTCCTTTATATAGCAAATAATCCTCCTTTCTGTTGGAGACAATTATAAAACTTTTTTCCAATTTTATAATACCCTCTCATCTGCATGTTCCAGTAGATTACCATCCATAATAAAAACAAATTCCCAAAAGCTATGTATTTATTATATTTGAAATAGCAAGAATTCGATTTAAAGAAATTTAAGAAAATTGATAAAAAAACGGAATAAGTAAAACTTATTCCGTCATGATGGAGCATAAAGCACAACATCCGAACTCTGTTGAGAGTTCGGATGTATGCGCATTGGTGGGCCTTCAGGGACTCGAACCCCAGACCGACCGGTTATGAGCCGGTTGCTCTAACCAACTGAGCTAAAGGCCCGCAATATAAAAACGGCATAGTCGTATAATAAACAAAATTGGTGACCCCTACGAGAATCGAACTCGTGTTACCGCCGTGAAAGGGCGATGTCTTAACCGCTTGACCAAGGGGCCACATCAACAACGCCTATATATAATACCACAGATTGGAGGGAAATGCAAGGGAATTTTAAAAAAAAATAAAAAAATTCTTTTTCATTTCAATCGATTTCATACATGATAAAATGTTTTCTGGAATTACTTGACTTTATGCTTAAATATGTGTATAATGCTTATGATTTAAAGCGTTATAAAAGTGAGGCAGAAAATGAAAATTGTAATTATAGGGGACGGGAAAATCGGCAATACAATATCGTGCCTTTTGTTAAAAGAAGGCCATGATATTGTAGTGGTCGATAAGAATTTAAATACTTTAGAAACAACCCAAGGATTGCAGGACATCATGTGCGTCGAAGGAAATGGCGCATTATATGACGTGCAGATGGAAGCGGGTGTAGATACAGCAGATTTGCTTATTGCATGTACCGCTTCTGATGAAATGAATATGCTGGCATGCCTTTTAGCGAAGAAAATAGGGGCAAAAGCAACCATTGCGCGCGTGCGTGATCCTCAGTATTATCAGCAACTGCGTTATATCAAGGAGGACTTGGGGCTTGGCATGGCCATGAACCCGGAATATGCAACAGCGCAAGAAATTGCACGTGTGTTAACATTCCCGGCGGCAACAAGAATAGACCTGTTTGCAAAAGGAAGAATCGAACTTGTTGAGTTTAAACTGGCGGAGAATAGTGTTTTAGATGGCTTATCGCTTGCCGAGGTTTATCGTAGATATAAAATCCGTGTTTTGGTTTGTGCAGTACAAAGAGATAAAAAGGTATACATCCCGGATGGCAGTTTTGTATTGCGTAACGGGGATAAGATACATATTAGTGCTTCACATAAGGATATCGCTGAATTTTTTAAAACCATTCATGGTTTGCGTGATAAAGTTCGTTCTGTCATTATTGTTGGCGGTGGCAGAATTGCCTACTATTTAGCTGTGCGCTTAATAAAACAAAATACAAATGTTAAAATTATAGATAATGATTATGCACGTTGTGTAGAACTTAGCGAACGGTTGCCTAAAGCTACAGTGATATATGGAGATGGGACTGATCAATCGCTGCTTTTAGAGGAAGGCCTTTTGAATGTCGACGGATTTGCCGCATTAACGGGAATTGATGAAGAAAATATAATCATGTCCATTTATGCAAAAAATAACAATGTTTCAAAGGTTATTCCTAAAGTCAATCGAAGTTCTTATATGGAGATGATTGAACAATTAGGGTTGGAATGTATGGTTTCCCCTAAAATAGTTGCCGCAAACAACGTGGTTAGCTATGTACGTGCCATGCAAAATTCGATGGGAAGTAATGTCGAAACTTTGTACCGTTTGGTGGATGGACAAGTGGAAGCTATGGAATTTTTAGTGCGAGAAGATGCGCCGTATCTCGGCATACCTCTTTGTAAACTGTCTATTCGAAAAGGAATTTTGATTGCAGGGATTGTTCGCAATCGACAACAGATCGTGCCGGATGGCGAGACGGTTATTGAAAAGGGTGACAGTGTTATTTTAGCGACAACGAATCTGCGACTTCGGGATTTAGGTGAGATTTTTACGGACGGAAAGAGGTAAAGGAATCTATATGAACAGAAAGGTTATTCTTAACATTTTGGGCAAAATGATTCTTGTAGAGGGCGTGCTGATGCTCCTGCCTACGCTTGTTGCAGTATATTACGGGGAATATGAGGCAGCAAAGGCCTTTTGTATTTCTATTTTGGTTGTCATTGCGGTTGGATTGCCCGGAGCAATACTGCATCCGGATAGTATGTCTATGTATGCGAAAGAGGGATTTACGATAGTGGGGCTGTTATGGATACTTTGGTCTCTTTTGGGAGCTTTGCCGTTTTATATCAGCAGAGAAATTCTTTCCTATGTGGACTGCTTTTTTGAAACCGTATCAGGTTTCACGACAACCGGCTCTAGCATTCTTCAAAATGTGGAAACACTTTCCCGCGGTATGTTGTTTTGGCGTAGTTTCTCACATTGGGTAGGCGGCATGGGCGTGTTGGTTTTTGTCATGGCTATTCTTCCTTTAAATGATAATAATTCTATTCATCTCATGCGTGCTGAAGTTCCTGGCCCGGTAGTTGGAAAACTTGTGCCAAAAGGAAAAACAACGGCCAAGATCTTGTATGGGATCTATGTCGTAATGACACTTTTAGAAATATTATTGCTTGTAATTGGAGGCATGCCGCTTTTTGATAGTATTTTACATTCATTTGGAACAGCAGGCACAGGGGGGTTCGGAATAAAAAACAGTAGCATTGCTTATTACAACAGTGCATATATTGATTATGTAATTGGCATATTTATGATGCTGTTTGGTATCAATTTTAACATATATTATTATATTCTAATACGAAAATTCGTACGCGTAAAACAAAATACAGAACTAAAAACATATTTAGCCATCATTGCGTTTGCCACAATTGGAATTACAATTTAAATTTTGCCGCAGTATCCTTCTGTTAGCAGAGCTGTTCGGGATTCATTTTTTCAGGTATCCTCCATCATAACAACGACGGGTTATTCTACCACAGATTACAATGTGTGGCCTTCCTTTGCAAAAACGATGCTCATTCTATTGATGATTTGTGGTTCTTGTGCCGGCTCTACCGGAGGAGGTCTTAAAGTTTTGCGTGTTTCAATTTTGTTCAAAGGGATTGCCCGGGAAATTAACCGCGTAATTCATCCAAAGTCCGTTGGTAAGGTACATATTAATGAAAGACCATTATACGATGAAACTGTACGCGGTGTTATGGTTTATCTGGGGTTATATGCTTTGATTGTATGTGCATCAGTACTGCTCGTTTCGTTCAATAATTTGGACTTTGAAACAACATTCAGCTCAGTAATTGCATGTATGAACAACATTGGCCCCGGGTTAGGAAGGCTTGTAGGTCCTGCGGGAAATTTTGCTGAATTATCTGCACTATCCAAGCTGATTCTTTCTGCAGACATGCTTCTTGGCCGTTTAGAATTCATTCCGCTATTAATTGTTTGTGTTCCATCTATCTGGCGGAAACGGTTTATATAAATCAATTGTACACGCAGGTTTTGAGTGAAACCTGCGTGTTTTTTTATAAAGAGCTCGAAATGGCCCGATTTGACAAAAAAGTGGCTTTATTTCTATTGATTTATGCCGTACTCTTTGATATGATTAAAAAAAAGAAAGGAATGATTGAGTGTGTCTAAAGGAATGGATGTTTTAAAAGAAAAATTACAAACTCGGCAAAAACTGTTTTCCACAATGCTCTGCCATGTTGGGTCTACATTATTGCCCGGTATCTACAAAAACGGTGGATTGGACTTTTTGATTATGGATTTGGAACATGGTACATTCTGCCCGGAAACAATAGGAGACTTCGCACAAGCTTGTCACAGCGTTGATCTGCCTGTTATCTGTCGTGTGCAGGATTGTGAATATCATTGCATATCCAAGCCGCTGGATATGGGTGCAGATGGTGTTTTGATTCCACGTACGGAAACGATTGAACAGGTAGAAACTGCAATTTCTTCTATGCGTTTTTACCCCTTAGGTCATAAAGGTGTTGGTGGACGTGGCCTTTTACGCCCCGGTGAGGAAATATATGATTTTAATAAAAATCGGTTATTGTTTTTGCAGATTGAATCGGAGCAGGGTGTTGCTCTCTTAGATGAAATATTGACACGATTTGGGGACCAGGTTGCTGGTCTGTTAATTGGCCCTTGCGACATGGCTGTATCCATGGGATGCGGTCTGGATCTGACCTGTGATAGGATGATGGAGCAAATTAGAAAAACAGTAGAAACCTGTCAAAAACACGGTAAATCGATCGGTATGTTTATGGATGATGCATCCGTGCTTGCACGCTGGTATGCGGAAGGCATGAATATCTTCTGGACGGGGACAGAAATGACCATGCTTGCTGAAACCGTAAAGCGTACCTGCCAAACTATGCAAGATCTTTAATTCGGTTCAATGATTGCCGCGCTTTTTAGCGACATGCTTGTTGTGGGCGGCATTATTTGAATTTTTTTTCGGTACGCGGAAGGGGACATGCCATACATTGTCCGGAAATGTTTGGAAAACATGCTGCTGTTTATAAATCCGCAATTTTCAGCAATGCGGCTTAGGTTTAAATTTGAATCTGTCAGTTGAGTTGCTGCACGACGAAGGCGAATCTGGTTTAAATATTCCATTGGTGACATGTGATAATACATACGAAACAGTCGCGTGAAATGTCGTCTGGAATAATGCGCCATTTCGGATAAACTTTCAAGACAGAGGGGCTCCGCGTAATGCGTTTCCATATAGGAGGCCGCTTCTGCCATAAGCGTATAGGAAGGCGATTGATGTATGCGTGGATGCGCGTTGTGAACAATGGCTGAAATTAGGGAATAAAATAGGGTATCGCATAGAGTTCTGTCCGTCTCTTGTGCAAGCAGTTGTGCAGTCAATGCCGCATATTCTGCGGTGAGTGAATCAATTTGCAGGTTGGATTTTAACGCACCTTGACGTCGCAGCTGCGGTTCGACGATAAATAAGGACTGATAGGTAGGCAAGTGCATAAGTTCTGTCGCTTGCGCATGCAGTGCATCTAAATCGAATTTGAAAATACAGTAGCGATATGCACGCGTTTGTAATTGCCCATGCATCATATCGCGTGTGAGAACGTATACGTCTAAGGGCATTGTTTCACTTTCTTTGTCGTTAATTACGTTCACAGCGTGCCCGGAAAGGGAAACATAAAGCTCCGCATAAGCATGGTTGTGCAAAGGTTGTGTGTTCTGCCGCAGACCCATATCTGCAGATGCGAATAAAGGTTTCATACAATCCCTCCTGTATTATCCTTGCTTATTATAGCGGAAATCAGAAAAGATGTCAATAGAACAAAAATTGAAATAAAAGAATTGGAGATTCAAACTATGAGTATGGTAAAAATAGAAGAAATCAGCAAGCGTATTTTTAATATTTTTATTCAGGCAGGGGTCTCGCCGGAGGATGCGGCAATTATGGTCGATGTTTTAAACGATGCACAAATGAAGGGCATTGTTACTCATGGCTATGTACGTGTGAAAAAATACGTAGATTGTATAAAAAGCGGAGGGATCAAGCCGGCCGGAAATCCTAAAATAGTATGGGATTCTCCTTCCTGGGCTATTGCAGACGGGAATGGTGGATTAGGTATTGTTATTGCCTATAAGGCGGCAAAATTAGCGATACAAAAGGCCAAAGAAACCGGTATAGGGATCATAAATGTCCGAAACAGTCACCACTTAGGCCCGGTTGGCTATTATGCAGCAATGTGTGCGGATGAAGGTATGTATAGTATGGCTATGAGTAATGGTGATCCACTTTTAGCTGCCACCGGCAGCCGTGAAAAAAATATAGGAAATAATCCGTTTGCGTATGCTGTTCCGGCAGGAAAATATGATAAAATTCTGTATGATGTAGCCATCAGTATGGGATCAGACATGAAGATCATTCAAATGGGTGAAGAAAACAAAAAGGTGCCGGATGGCTGGATGCTTGATGTAGATGGACGTCCTTCTAATACACCTGCTGATTATCTTGCAGGAGGTGTTTTGCTTCCCTTTGGCGGATATAAAGGATATGGCCTTGCTTTAATGGTGGAAAGCTTTGCTGCCGTTTTATCCGGCGCGGCTGTTACACATGACGTAAAAGCATGGAACACAACAGAGGGAGCTTCCGGCAATGTTGGTCATTTTATTATGGCTTTGGATTTGGAAAAAATCGGAGGGCGAGAAATCTATGAAAAACGCATAGAAGGCATTATTGATGAAATTAAGTCCTCTAAGCTGGCTGACGGAGCAGAAGGAATTTATTATCCGGGCGAAAAAGAACGTATGGCTAAGGCGAAGTGCTTAGAATACGGCGTAGTGGAGGTACTTCCGTCAACACTCAAATTCATAAAAGATTCAGAAGAGCTGTAAGACATAGGGCATGAATATTTGCAATATACAAAAATAAAAAAGACTATTCATAGGAATAGTCTCAGACTGTCGAAAAACTCGGTCTACCACAAGCAAAGTATATATTGCATTTAAAAAGTTGACTTCTGTGTCCTTCAGCGCAGCGCATATCAAAATGTTAAAACCGCAAGGAAAACGTCGAATTTACCTTGCGGTTTCTTGTTTTTTACGAATGCAAACTCTACCGTACCATCGTACGCCGACGAATTTGCATTCGCAAAATATACCTTCGTTTTTCAACCTCTGACCAGCGTGTCGACTTTATCGACACGCTGAGACTATTCATAGGAATAGTCTTTTTTTGGCTGCGGGAATAGGATTCGAACCCGCGACCTACGCATTACGAATGCGTTGCTCTACCAACTGAGCTACACCAGCATCTCGTTTTCAAAACGATACTATTACAAATGAGAATGGATAATTTGTCAAGTATTTTTATAAAAAACAAAGAAAAAAATACGTAGAAGTAAAAAGCGGCAGTTTTTATCCCAATGTTTCGCGCAAATACGAAGGAGCAACGAATACGTTTTTGTAGCGTTCCGGCTCTACACCCATTTGTTGCAGAAAGAACCGTTTGAAATAATAAATATTGGAAAATCCTACCGCGTTGGCAATGGCGGGAAGCGGCATGTCTGTGGTACAAATCAGATGTGCCGCTTCTTTTGCGCGCATTCTTGCAAAATATTTAAGCGGTGACATACCGATTGCCTTTTTGAATTTAGCAGAAAAATACGTGGGATCATAATGCGTTTTTTTTGCAAGAACCTCAAGGGGCATGTCCTCGTTGACATGTGTACGCATGTAATCAATGATTTCCGAAAATTCCTCTTTGGCATTTTCCTTATCTACTCTGGCTTTAATATATAAGGCGCATAGTTTTGTGATTTCCGAGGCCCAGACAAAATAACCGTAAAAATCCCCACTTGAGGCATTTATCATAGTATTGTGTATTTCCATAATTTCTTTTTCAGGAAAGGAAATTACATGATTATCCTTTGTGCAATTATAAAACGAGAAAATATCTTCACCGTTTATTTCTGCACGAAATTCCATATCAATCATCGTCATATTTACACCGGGAAGTAACCAAAAGGAATGACGAAGACCGGCAGGAAGCAAAGCGAGCTGGTGTTTACGAACGATATAGTTTTGTTCTTCAATATTTAAAACGATGCTTCCGTCAAGTACATAAAAAAACTTATGGCAGTGGGAAACTGTGTTTCCGTGCCAACCCGGTGCGCAGTGCACAATGCGGGAATTGCTGGGGTAAATTTTAATATCCTTAACCGGAATCAAAAGATTTTCCATGATTTCTACCTCGTTCCTTTTTTACATCATGTATAGTATATCCCAAATTATATGTTTTGTCAAGCGTGAAAAAAGTTGTTCAATTTACCACAAAACTATAAAAAAACCTGAAAATCCAATATAAAATATGTGAATTTGAATCACAAAATCGTAAAAACAATGTGTGAACTCTACTGTTTACAGCTGAAGATTTCATGTGGTATACTGGCGATAAGATAACATAGTATTGTTATATCCAAAAATGAAAAGGGGGAGCGGTTGACGCAAACATCCAAAATAAACACATAAAGGAGAATTCATCTTGAAGAAAATAATTGCAATCTTACTCACCATTCCAATGCTGTTTCTAATGCCGACCGGTGCTTCTTCAGCATCTTTTTCCGACACTACCGGGAAGTCTTGCGAAACTGCCGTTACTGTCTTATCGGCACTGGGTATTTTGGAAGGAAAAGCGGAAGGGGCATTTGAACCGGATAGCCCCCTTACCCGTGCAGAAATGACCACAATTATTCTGCGTACGATGAATATGACGGGAATGACAGGAAGCGATACCTTTGCGGATGTTCCGACTGACCATTGGGCATATGCAAACATTAGTGCAGCATATCAAATGGGCATTATAAACGGCACAAGCGCTGCGACTTTTGAGCCGGATAAAAGTGTTACATACGAGCAGGCAGTAAAAATGATGATTGCCGCACTTGGGTATACGGTAAAAGCGGAAGCCGAGGGCGGGTATCCCTCGGGATATCTCGCACAGGCATCGCAGCTTGACATTTTAAAGGGCGTGAAAGTCGGCGGCGAAATGTCGAGAGGGGACATGGCAATTTTAGTATATAATGCGCTGGATACAGAACTTTTCATCCGTTCTCTTTATGGCGATGCCGCGTTGGAGTTTGAAACCAATAAAGCAAAAACGTTGCTTTCCTACTATTTGAAAGTTTCGCGCCTCACTGCAGAAATAACGGCAACGCCCATGGGTGAAATCATCGACCCCGGCAAAAAGCTTAAAAATGATGAGGTGGCAGTAGGAACTGTAATCATGAAGAAGGGTGAAACAGCAGCGCAGGAAATGCTGGGTATGCGCATCGATATCTTCACCCGTGAGGATGGAGAAACCGAAAAGCCTGTCATCCTTGCCGTGGTGCCTCGTTCCAACACGAAAGTGATGGATTTGCGCGTAAGCGACATTGAAATCCAAAGCACGGAGATTACCTATGAAACTGAATCTGGTACGGACCGAAAGGTAAATATCGCCGGTGCAAAGCTTATTTATAACGGACGCGTGGAAACAAACAAAACCTATCTTGAGAACATGCAGTGCGGCACGGTTCGCCTTATTGCAAATGAAGGCGGAGACTGCAAGTATGTGATAGCCGAAGAATATAAGAACTATGTTGTAGACCGCATTCTGGCAGAAGAAAACAAAATTTATTTTAAAAATCAGGGCGTAGCTCCCATGATACTTGACCTTACGGAAAGCGGCAATGTGCTGACAAACGCTGCAGGAATACCTTTGACGCTTGCGGAGCTTATCGAATGGGATGTCCTTTCTGTTATAGAAAGTGTCGATAAAAGCGTACGCCGCATTTATAGTTCATTCCAGAGCGTGACGGGCACGGTTACGGAGATGAGAGAGGGCGAAGTTGTGATTGGCGACAAGACCTATGCTGTTGCATCACCTCTTGCTGTTGGCGAAATTAAAATCGGAATAACGGCTGCTTTTTGCCTTGATTATTCGGGTGCGATTGCAGCATTGGATGAAGCCGCTTCTAAAACAGCAAAGTATGGTTGGCTTGTAGGGGCAGCCAATACAAAAGGAATCAACACAGTTCCGCAGCTTAAACTTTTTACGGAAGACGGTACGATGGTTGTGTTTAATACCTCCGACAAGGTAACACTTAACGGAACACCTGTATTAAAAACGGAACTTCTGAACAAAACCACGCTTTCGGGCACAGCGCGGTTTACACCGGATGCAAAATCTCCGCTTGTGGACGACACGGGAAACGTCGTGCCGCAGCTTTTGAAGTATGAAACAACGGAAGAAGGTTTTCTTTGCCGTATTGAAACAGCAACCAATAAATCTAATCCCGTGCCGGATGATAAAACCACAAGCTATGGCGATGGCGATTTCAGTATGGACTGGTACGTAAAGTCGCCGGCAAGAGGGCAGGTAAATTCTACGGAGTTTAACGGCGAACCGGATGGCTCTGCAAATAGATTTTCCGGCGTTATTGAATGTATAAACGGCGTTTACTTCGGTAATGTACGAACAGACGGCGAAACAAAGTGTTTCATCATTCCTTATGCACAGGACAAAGAAGAAGAGTACAAAATTCGTTCGATGGCAAGCTTCTCTTTGGAGAATGCCCGTACCGACAGAAATATTGCATTTTATGATATTGATGAGGAATTTCACTGCGGTGCCATGGTGATCCATTCCTATCTCGGAAGCGGTGCAAGCGGTGATTATCCTGACCAGTACCAGAAAGTTGGCATTGTCTTAGGTAGAGCCGAAACACTTTCAGAGGATGGCGAAGTGCTGGATACTTTAAAACTCTATACGCAGGACGGGGAAGAGGTTAGTGTTTCTATAGAAGAAGATACAAATGTTTTATATGCTAACGCAGCCTCTGACATCGTGGCGGATACAAAATGGTATGCTACAAACGGGAGAGACAATACGCCACTTGAAAATATAGTACGTGAAAAATATAAGAAGAGGTATAAGAGTAGCGACAGCGATGCGGATTTCCCCACAGAGCCGCTGGGCGCACTGCCAATGTATCTGAAAATGGATGATTTAACCCCCGGTGATGTGGTACAGTACGAAACAAATCCTGTAGGAGAAATAACACGTATTGCGGTACAGTTTCGCTGTGAATATCCGGCACAGATGGAGCTTTTCCAGAAGGCAGACTGTGATATTTACGATCCGCCTACAAAGGTATTGCAATATACAACAGGGGGAAAGGTCAGAACAAACGGCATTGTAAAGAAAACGGTAACAGGTGCAATCCTGGTTGAAACCTATTCCGCTTTAACAACGGGTATATTGCGTGAAACACCGTTTCTGCGCGCACTTCCCAATAAGGGTGTGTATGTATTGTGGGATTTAAAAAAAGGCGAAATGCGTAAAATTGCTTTGCAGGATATCATGGAAGGCGATGAAATATTCTCTTATTGGGCGAACACCGATCAGAAAATTACGGTTGTATATAGAAACAGAACAAAATAGCTTTAGTGGCAGCGGGAAGGAGCAATATAAATGAATGTATTAAGGAAGCTTTTTTGTATTCTGCTTTGCCTTAGCATCCTTCTTCCATGTGGCGTAATAAGTGCCGAGGAGGAAAATCTCCTTTCCGGCACATGGAGTCAAACGACAGGCAGTCTTGGTGCGACTATGCAAAACGGAAAGGTTACATTACCGCTCCAAAATTCAGCAGGGATTGCATCGGCGTACATACCGGTTATCAAAGGTGCAACATATGAATTGTCTTTTACATATTCTCTTCCCATAGAGGGAAAAGGCAGTGTAAAGGTTTGTGGATTTAATCGAAACGATGATGAAACGGAAATTGGCTCTGTTGTGCCGATTACAAAGCTTTCAGCGGGAAGATTTGTAAAGCATACGTTGACGTTTTCACCGAAAACCATAGGAAGCGGAACGATAGTTCGGTATGTAAAAGTGAACTTTGCAAGCACAATCGTCAGTGAAAGCACGGATGTGTTTACGGTTTCGGATATAAAGCTTGTCCGTGTGCCCGGAAATGAAATGATTTCAAATGGCGGTGCTGAAATGATATGGCAAGGAAAACCGGTTGGAATTATTGGCGGCACATGTTTACAAAATACCCCTGATGCACAAAGTGGCAACAATATGATGCGCGTGGATGCGGGCGAGGAAATGCACTTGCCGCTTGTCCTTGAAAAAGAGGCGAACCTTGCAAAAATCACAGGCTTTTTAAAGAAAGGCGCAGGGCTTACGGAAGAAAGCCGCGTAACCGTGTCAGTGCGGGAAGATAATAAGGACGGCATTGTGCTTAGTGAAAAACCCGTACGGTTTACGGGAGAGAAATGGGAGCTGATTCGTTTTTCCGCATTGCCGATGCGTCCACGCCTGATTGTTTCCGTAAAGGTAGAGAATGCAGGCTGTGTATATGCAGACGGCTTCCAAATTGAAGCAGATAAAAATATTCTTCGGAATCCTGCTTTTACGTCGGAGGGCGTTGTGGATGAAGAAGGCAAGCCGGTTACATGGGCTATCGAAAACACATGGTTTAACACTAAAATCAAACACGCAAACGATGATAACGTATATTTAAATGATACATTCTACGATACATCTACCGGAGAAACGGTTTCCGTAGTAAACGAAGACGGTAATTGCCCCGATGGGCAAAACTATATTGAAGCTGCGGGCTGTGGGAAAATGGTTTTAATCCGTACCCGAAGCGCTATTCCCGTCAAGGAAGGCGAAAAATACCGCATTTCCGTCTGGATGAAAACAGAAGGGGGGAGCGGACGAATTGCCATTGCAACGCAGCAAAGTGCAATTCGAGAAAATTATCCGGGGTGGTCACAGTTTATTGTGGATGAAAACACTGGCGGGGTTTGGAAGCACATTTCATTTACACTTTCCGTTCCCAAAGGTATGACGAGCTTTAATCTCAATCTGCGCACGCAAGGTGCAGTGGCGGCCGATAAAAAAATCTCGTTTAATATGCCGTGCGTAGAAAAGATAGAGAAAAACGAGGTTGGCTTCTTTGTACAGGAAATGGAGGCGTCGGCTTCGGGAGCAACTGTGATGGTGGCAGCCCCCCGTCTTGAACCGTATGGCTATGCATTTCAGAATGTGTTAGGGTCGCCAGTAGAAAGAATCACGGGACTATCAGGTGCATTGACGGCGGTAGGGCAGACTGTAGATTCGGCTCTCACCACCGATGCCATTATGATTATGGCAACGTATACCTATGAAAACGGAGAACGTGAGCTTTTAGCTTTCAAAATCGGCGAGCCGCCGAGCGACCCGGCGTGGACAACGGGGGTTAAGGATTTAAACGGAAACGATGTGAAAGGTGTAAAGTACCCCACAGTTTCTATGCCACTTTCGGAAATCGACGAAGAGACAGACGAAATCCGCGCTTTCCTCTGGGATAGCGCCGTGGGGGTTCGGGCAGAAGGGAAAACGGCTGTTCTTTGTCGGTAATCCGACGGATGTAATTTCTTGGTTTTACTCGGCTAGAGTGCCGGTAAAATAAAACATGAAAAGTTTGAAAGGAGAACAAACATGAAAAACGCAAAAAAATTACTTAGTATGGTACTGAGCCTTTGCTTGGTACTGACACTTTTCGCAGGGCTTACCGCTATAGCAGAGGTTGAAAACCTTCTCGCATATCCGGAGAACGGTTGGCATTCCACGGTAAAAGGCGAAAAAGTGCCTGTATCCTTTGACGGGACTGAACTTCCCTTTAATTTTACGGAAGACAAAACGCATTACGAATTGCAGGCGCCTTCTTTCGCGGTTGAGCAAAATGCAACATACCGGCTTTCGTTTTCGTATAAGCTCCCCGAAGGTGGTTCGCTGGAATACCGCACGCTTGCAATTAATTCTTCTTACAGTAGTGTAAGTGGTGTAGCATTCGCAGAATATAAATCTCTCTCACAAACAGGAACAGAGTTTAAAAATGCTACGTATGCTTTTACAGTTGAAAATTCTGCTATTGCCAGAATTGAGGTGCGCTTCCGTACCACGAAAAACGCCGCTTTGGAAACACCGGCAGTGATTAAGAATGCTACCGTTGTAAAAATTGAAAGTGATGGCTCCGTAACAAACGGTTCGTTTGAAATGGTACAGAACGGTGTCGCAATTGATACAACAGGTGGTGAACTTATCACAGAAGGCGCGCTTTACGGGAATAATATGATGAAGGTAACTGCGGGAAAGCCCATGTCCCTTACTTTAGCACTTGCCAAAATCAGCACCAATGCAAAGCTTCGCGGATTAATAAAAGCAACGGGATTTACGTCGGAATCTAAAGCAACGCTTTCCGTTAAAACAGCCGATGGAACTCCCCTTGCAGAAAAAAGCTTTAACCTCGCACCTGTAGGTGACGCCGTAGAGGATACCATCTGGAATATTAATGCAGATACATGGGAGTTTGTTCGCATGTCCTATCTTCCATATTCCGATGGCATGAAGTTCGAAGCCGAAGTGGAGGGCGAAGGTGCTTTGTATCTGGATGGCTTTACATTTGAAAATGACTATAATCTTGTCCGTAATGCAGCCTTTGTGCCGGAAGGAGATAAAGATGCGGACGGCATGGCCACAACATGGGCAATCGAACTGACAAGGCTGAATGAGCTTCTCGGGAAAAAAGGGCAAAATGTCTATTTGAATGATTCTTATACTGATCCCGAAACAAAGGAAGTTACGTCAGTTGGAAAAACAGACGGCAACTGCCCCGATGGACAATACTATGTGGAAGCAAAAGCTTATCAAGATGCTAGCGGAATGATACTAATTCGAACACGCTCGTCCATTTCGGTAAGTGAAGGAGAAAAGTACAGGATTTCCCTTTGGCTTAAAACAGAAAATACCGCCGCAAGATTATTACTTGACCCCGGCACACAAACTAGTGCCATCAAAGCAAATTATCCTGGATGGAATCAGTTTATCGTAGATGAAAGTACAGATGGTGAATGGAAACAGTATGAATTTACGCTCACCATTCCGAAAGGGATGACAACCTTTAATCTTTGTCTTAGAACACAGGGGAGAATAAGCGGAGAAAAAAAGGTTTCTTTCTGCATGCCGGTTGTTGAGAAAATCACCGAAAATGAAGTGGGATTCTATGCACAGGCATTTGAAAATGCACCATCCGATGCAGGCGGCGTACAAGTAGTAGCACCCAAAATCGAGCGTTACGGCTATGCATTCCAGAATGTTTTGGGCACACCGATTGAAACAGCAACAGGTTTTGGTGGTACAATCACGGCTGTTGGTATAACTACGGCACCGCAGGTAACAGCCGATGATATTGTAATTATTGCAGCATATAAAAAAGACGCCTATGGAAAAAAACAGCTTGTAACCGTTAAAATGGGTGAGGAGGCAGCAACACCTGCATGGACAACAACGGTTACTGATGCAAACAATGCAAACCAAACTGTAACGGGTGTAAATTATCCTACAGCTACGATTCATACCGATGAACTTGGCGATGCCACGGAAATTCGTGCATTCCTCTGGAACAGCGTTTCCGGGCTTACGCCTACGGGTACTGCCGCAAAGCTTGCCCGCTAAACCTTAAGGAGGACAGCCATGAAAAAACTGACAGCAATACTTATTTTACTTGCACTTCTCCTCTCGCTCGGCATTGCCTGCCCTGCGGCAGAGGAAAGAGTGGAGCATATTACAAACGGAAGCTTTGAACAAAATAATGGTACAGCCCCTACGGACTGGAAAATTGATAAAGCTGTATGGGGCGAAAAAGCAACGCTTGACACCCGCAGACCTGCGGACGGGAAATTTTCCGTCCGCCTGGTAAATGACGGGGGAAACCCCTATATTTGGAGAAGCCTGACAATGCAGCCGAATCTGGAATACACCCTTTCTTTTCAGGTGCGTGCAGATGTACCCGGCGATGCGGGCATTAAAATTGAATTTAAGGGCGCAGACGGGTATCTTCATAGCTTAGACGAAAAATTTGTGCCGACTGTGCGTTGGGAAACAAAAACATATACGTTTACTACCACAGCAGAAGTCACGGGCGCAAATATTCTCTTCCGCACCTATGGCGCAGGGGATTATTCTTATGACGCTGTTTCACTTTCGTCCCTGCCCATTCCGGAGCCGGAGCCTATTCCGGATCCCAACTATCTCGAGCCGCTTTCGGGAAGCGAGAATTTGATTGCTAATGCAAGCTTTGAAGAAGCAGACGCCCAGGGAAACCCTGTAAACTGGTCGCCGTTTAAAACTGAATGGACAGGAAACGCATATGCGAGCATTGATAATTCCGTTGCCCACACAGGTGAAAAGAGCCTTAAAATCAGCACGGATTCCGGTGGAAATCCTTGGGTGCGTCAGACGGTAGATATCGTGCCGAACACAAGGTATCAGCTCAGCATATGGACACGGAGTACCGTGGCCGGCACGGGAGCAAAGCAGGTGCGCTTTAAGCTTGAATACTATACGGGTACACCGTCCGCGGCAACAGGAAATAAGGTCGATGATTCTATCACCACCTCGAACATTGCCCCCATGAAGGCAAACGTATGGGAACAGCAAACGATTTGGTTTACGCCGCCGGAAGGAACGGTAAAGATGCAGGTATACTGCCGTCTCTACGTAAACGGCACCTATTGGTTTGACGATTTAGAGTTGAAGCCTTTAGAAAACCGGAAGGTACTCGAGCTTCGCCCTGACCAATATTTCTACTATCCTGATGTGGAAACCGGCTATGCACGTGCACGAATTTTCTCGGACTATAGAGGGCAGTATTCGGACGGTACTGTGGACTTTGAGCTTCGGGATAAGGACAACGTAACGGTCTTGAAGGAGCAGACAGGCAGCGCTTTGACGGATGATATCGCCACCTTCTCCTATCCCATTTCTCTCCTGAAGGAGAAAAAGACGGAATATTTCCTTTCTGCAACGCTTCGGGATAAGGACGGAAATGCTGTGGATACCACAGAAAAGAAAATTAACGTTTATGACCGTCCTACCCTCATGAATGAAGACGGGTATATCCTAAATGAGGACGGCACGGTGTTCCACGGTACCTTAGGCTATCATACCAATCGGGGCAATGACCTTGTAATAAGCGAGGGGAAAGCCATGGGGATGAATCTCTTTGGTCTTAGTAGCGGTGGTGCAACGATGTTTTACGGCAACGTGAAAAACTTGACAGACCCGGAACAAATCAAAGCAAAGATGGAAACCTCTCTCCTGAAAAAGTGGCTGGACGATTTACACGCAAATGGTATGAAGGGCTTAGTCTGTCTTTATGAAAAGATGGAAGCGGCGGCGCATCCAATGAATCGTGAAATGACACGTGTGGTAGTCGAATATTTCAAGGACCATCCTGCAATTGCAGCGTGGTCGGTTATGGATGAGCCCTATGATATGCTCGACGAGCCGGAGTATTGGTTATATGAATCCTATAAGCTGATTCGTGATATTGACGATAAACACCCTATTTACTTCGTAGATAACTCGCCGAGAATTGACGAATCCAGTGCACTTGCAGACATTGTCGCATGTGACCCGTATCTTTCTTATCCGGCTACTTCAACGCCGATTTATGAAAATTACCCCACCTGCGGCAATAACCCTGCGGCATATCCCGGGGAAACGGCGCAGATTCAAAGAAGAACGGTAGAACGGTACGGCAAGGGCTTTATGTCCCTCAATCAAGCATTCCGCTATCACAACTATATCCCCACAAGTGCTGAACTGCGTTCCTTCTGGTATCAATGCATGTTTGAAAGAGTACATGGTGCAGGCTGGTACGAAATCGTGGGTACGGATGCGCTTTTAAGCCTGCAACAGGAAGGCTATCCGCTTGTAGACTGGCTGACGAAGTTTGCTTCCGAGGAACAGGGGTTTGCCACAGAGCTTTTCGCAAGGAACTCAATTTGCCCGCTCTTTAACATATATGACTCGCATCAATATGCTTACAAGAGCGTAGTGCGCGGAAGCGACCTCTATATGCTGATTATTAACCGCAAGGCCGAGGTGCAGGAAATTACGGTTTCCTTAAAGAGTCAAAACGGACTACTGACAGCTTCCGGCGTGCCGGAGGAAATGTATCTCGAAGGCGACAGCGTTAAACCTGTGGTAAATGGAGATACCCTGACAGTAACCATTCCTTCTGCAAATATTAGCCTTATAAAGCTTGCAGGCGCAGTGCCGGATACAGCACCGCTTGCTGAGGCTTCTTTTGATGATCTTGCCGAATATGAATGGGCAGCTGAGGCTATCGAAGCTCTTTATAAAAAGGATATCGTAAGCCGCAAAGGCGAGAGGGCATTCGCACCCGGCGAAACGATTACCCGCGGGGATTTTGCGAAGTATTTAATCCGCGCGCTTGACCTTGAAAGAATGAGCGACCGCGGACAGCTCGAAGAAAGCTTTGCGGATGTTCCGGAAGATGCAGACTACTACCGCGAGGTACGCGTCGGTAAATCCTTCGGTATCTTAAGAGGTACGGGCGATAATAACTTTAATCCTGAAGCGCCCATAACAAGGCAGGATTTAATGGTGATTTGTGCAAGAGGACTTCGCGCGGCATTTAAGGCAGGCGGTGAAATGGCAGACCTTTTGGCATTTCCTGACGGCGCTTCTGTGGCAGACTATGCGAAAAATGATGTTGCGCTCATGAATGCAATGGGTACGGTGAAGGGCAATGCAGACGGCACGCTCAACCCACTCGGCAATACAACAAGAGCAGAAGCGGCTGTAATTATGCAGAGAATCTGCGAGATTTAAAAAGGATAAAGAGGGAACTGGAAAAAGTATGATGGATAAAGGGTGGTACGCCTTGTACCGCCCTCTCCAAAAATAACGGAGGAAGGACATGAAAAAAGTAACCATATTGATTTTAGTATTGGCACTTATTGTGATGCAGACACCGATATGCCCCCTTGCCGAAAGCTATGCGGGGACAAACCTTCTGAGGAACAACAGCTTTGAAGATGGCGAGGGTATAACGGTAACAGATTGGTTACCGGGTCCTTCTTCATCTGATGTAAAGGGATGGGGGAATGTACCGTACGCGTCTGTGGATACGACACGGTTTCATGGCGGAACACGGAGCGTCAAATTGGAAACGACAAACGGTGATGCTTATGTATATCAGAGTTGTGTAGAACTTGCCCCCGGAACGCGTTATAAACTAAGTGTTTGGGCGTATGTGGAAAACAGAGCCGCCTTTACCGTTTCGAAGCCCCTGCGTTTCAAACTGGAGTTTAATTCAAAGCTAAACTATGATATGACGACTTCCAATGTCATGCCATCAGAATCCGGAAAATGGATGCAAAGTACGACTACCTTTACAGCACCCGCGGATGCAACGCGGGCAAGCGTTCATTGCCGTCTGTATCAAAACGGCACCGTTTGGATAGACGATCTGGAACTTGTTCCGCTTGAAGAAAAGAAAATAATAGACCTTCGTGCAGACCAGTATTTTTATTATCCGGAAGTAGAAACCGGATATGCGTCTGCCGAAGTCTTTGATCAATATAAAACAACATATAAGAATGCAACTGTAGATTTTAAACTGGAAAATCCGCAAGGGGTGACAATTGCTTCGCAAAACGGCATGCCCCTTACAGATGGAATTGCAACCTTTGATTTTTCCATCGCGCCCTTAAGGGTACAGCAAAAAAAGGCATTTATTTTATCGGCAACCTTAAAAAACGGCGAAACGATTGTGGATACCACAAAAAAAGAAATTTATTGCTATCCGCGCCCTGCTCTTTTAAATGAAGATGGATTTATTTTAAATGAGGACGGCAGCGTGTTTTCCTATCCCGTACTTGGCTACCATGTGAACGGCAGCCGAGAAGGATACGAGGCGATAGACAATGGGAATTTTTTGTTTTCAGAAGTATGTAAGGAAATGGGCATACGTCTTGTTCCGCTTTCCACAGGTGCTGCGCGTATGTATTATAATTCGGTGAAAAATGAGACGGATGAAGCAAAGCTTGCGCAGCTGAAACAAAATTCACTTTTGAAAAAATGGCTTGATCAGCTTCAAGAGCAAAATATGAAAGCGTTTGTAAGCCTTTATGAGGGCATGGAAGCGGCGGCGCATCCGATAAATATTGAAACTACAAAAAGGGTAGTAGCAGATTTTAAAGACCATCCTGCGGTGGGCGGCTGGTGTGTTATGGATGAGCCGTTCGATATGCTTACGGATGCCGAATACTGGCTTGCGCTTTCCTATAAAACCATTCGGGATATTGACGATAAGCACCCCGTTTATTTCGTAGATAATTCTACGGATATACATCTTGCATCCGCATATGCGGATATTGTTGCAGCAGACCCGTATATTTCCTATCCGTCGGTCACAGAAAGTATCTACGAAAATTATCCTACCTGCGGTAATAATCCTGCTGCTTATCCTAGCGAGGTTACGCAAATTCTTCGCCGGACGGCAGAGCGGTACGGAAAAGGGTTTTTGATTTTGAATCAGGCATATCGTTATAACGGATATACACCTTCGCTTTCAGAACTCCGTTCTTTTTGGTATCAAAGCATGTTTGAAGGGGCACATGGAGCGGGATGGTACGAAGTCTTGGGAAGCGACGGTATCATAACACTTGAAAAAGAGGGATGTGGATATCAGACATATCTGAAAGCCTTCTCGGAAGAGGAGCAGCTTGTGGCAACGGAGCTACTCGGAAGAGAAAGCAGATATCCGCTTTTCGATGTGTTTGAAAGTGCTGACTATGCGTACAAAGGTATTGTAAAAAACGGCGACTTATATTTGCTGATTATCAACCGGCATGCCGACGTGCAGACAATATCCGTGCCACTTCGAAGCCAAAACGGCTTGATATCGGTTGGGGGAACGCCGGAGGAACTATATAAAACAGATGAAGGTGTAAATCCTGTGGTTTCGGGCGGAATGCTTACGGTAACGATGCCAGCCGCATCTGTAAGCCTCGTTCGTTTTGCCTGCGCTGTTGCTTCTGCTACAAGACTTGCTTTGCCTTGCTTTACGGATCTAGACACATGCGAAACGGAAACCGCGAAAGCGATAGAACAGCTTTTCAGAAAGGATATTCTCGAGGAAAAAGGTGATAGACTTTTCTTGCCCGAAAAGAACGTTACCCGCGGGGACTTTGTGAAATATCTGATTCGGACACTGGAACTGGAAACCATGAGTGACCGTGGACAGACGGCAGAAAACTTCAAAGATGTTTCTGAAACGGCAACCTACTATCGTGAAGTGCGTGTGGCACGTTCTTTAAATATTGCCCGTGGTGCCGGGGATAATACATTCAGCCCCGAAACGGCGATTACAAAAGCCGAAGCCGAAATTCTTTGCGAAAGGGCGCTTCGCAGTGCTAAAAAAGCAGGTACTTCTCTGCCAAATCTTGGCGTATCGTTTTCGGAAAACAATACCCAAAACCTTACAAGAGAAGAAGCGGCTGTCATTATGCAAAATTTACTGACAATAGGAAGTGCAAATTAAAGGAGAAGACCATGAAGAAGCAAAAGTATATTTTCATGAAAGCAGAGGATAGTTTTTCCCCCGATGCTTTTAAAAATCCGGATGTTTTGTATGCACCCGTGTATGTCTGGTGCTGGAATGCAGAAGTGTCGGAAGAAGAAACCATAAAACAGCTTGACGAAATGCAGCGGCTTGGTATTCGGGCGATGTATATTTTGCCGGAGCCAAAATCTTTTCGTCCCTCTCTCATTCCAACACGTCTTGAGCCGGATTATTTAACCCCTGCTTATTTTGAGGCATTTCTCTTTGCCACGCGTGAAGCAGAAAAACGCGGTATGAACATGTGGCTATATGATGAAGGGGGCTGGCCTTCGGGCGGTGCTTGCGGTAGGGTGCTTATGGAGCATCCCGAATATGCACGGAAAAGCCTTGCGAGCCGCAAAAAAACGTATGCGGCGGGAAAAATATATGAAATGGCAGAGGATACTGTCATAGCGTTTTTAAAAAATGGCAGGAGCGTTGAAAACGGAAATGTATTTAAAGAAGAAGAAAACGTTACGGAATATTATATAAAAACGACATTGTTTGAAAGAATATCTGTGCCTGACTTTCCGGATTTAACACGCAAAGAAGCAACAGAAGCTTTTATAGAATTGGGACTATCTCCGTATCTGCCGTATATTGGGGATACGTTTGGAAAATCCGTCACGGCTGTATTTACAGACGAACCTACCATGCCGCGTCCTGTACCCTTAAGAGAAGAACTCATGGCACAGTTTGAAGCGGAAAACGGTTATTCTATCGCGCCTTATTTGCCCGAACTTTTAGATGAAAAAGAAGTAACATCCGAAGGCGCAGAAGCTAGGATTTCGTGGTTTGATATGTGCAGCCGAATGTTTTGCGAGAATTTTATCTTGCAGGAAAAGAAATGGGTGAACAAGCAGGGCGTCCCCTTTTTAGGACATATGGATGGGGATGATGCGGCGTACAAATGCATTTCGGCAGGAAATGCCCATATTTTGCGTGCGCTTCGCTTATTTGATGTGCCGGGCGTAGACGTAATCTGGCGCCAAATTTATCCGCTTGAAAATCCAACGCCGTTCGATCATACAGTAGGTGTTACGGCAGAAAATCGAATTTTCCCGCGGTATGCTTCTTCGGCTGCAGCGCAGATTGGAGGAAGACGCGCCATGACAGAATCCTGCGGCGTTTACGGTGCAGGTATGACCTTTGATGAAATGCGTTTTGTTATGAATTTTCAAGCGATCCGCGGTATAAATGTGTTTAATTTGTTTTCTGTTCCGTATGGAAGACGCGGTTTTCAAATGACAGGTGAAATGCCTTTCTTTACGGAAAAGCACGCCTGTTATAAAGACCTTGCAACCTTTAATGCATATTTGGAGCGGCTTTCATATGTAACTTCAATCGGGAAAACAGAAAATAATACAGCGCTCTATATGCCTATGTGTGATTTCTGGGCAGGAGAGAATACAGTTGGATATGGCGAGCAGTTTGAAAAAACAGGAAAGGATTTAGAGGATTTAGGCATTCCTTTTGATGTTTTTGATGACGATGTGTTGGAAGCGGCAAATAAAGATGCGCTTTTCTGCGGGGAAATTCGCTTGGGAGATGCAAGGTATACGACTCTTGTTATTCCGCCCTGTAAATACATGCCGACGTGTTCGATAGAAAAACTGGAAATCTTTATTTCCGGTGGAGGGAGAGTAATTTTGCTTTCTTCTCCTGATATGCCGGTTATTCGGGGGGCAGAGATTACAGATACACTTTCGGGAAAACTTGTTTCGCCACTTGTGATTACAGAACCCGACAATTTCCTTAGAATTGGCGTAAGGGCATATGATGAAGGGCGCATATATTTTATTCATAATGAACGTGAATCCGAGACGGATTTCGGCGTCGAACTTTGCGAAAACGTATATCGATTGGATTTGAACACCGGTGAAATTTTCCGACCCAATGTGCAAAATGGAGAGATAAAGCTTTGCCTTGCCTCCGGTGAAATGGCAGTGCTTCTCTGCACGGAGAATGCAGTCCCGTTTTTAGATTCAACTGTGTTTACAAAACAGACTGAAATTTCAAATAGTTTTGTATTTAGAAGAACAGAGCGGTTTTCTGTCGGTGAAATGGACTATATTCTGGAGGATGTTGCCGAAAGGGATGCTGAAATTCCACTGGGGGATTGGTCGGAGCGCGTAGGACTTGATTTTTCAGGAAGCGGCATATATACAGTATCGTTTGATGCACCAAAAACAGAGGGAAAAATTTGCATTGATCTTGGAGATGTGCATTATACATGCGAGGCGGTATTAAACGGGGAAAGCCTTGGTAAACGCGTGATGGCACCCTATACATATGTAGTTTCTGCGGATGAACTTAAAAAGAAAAACAAACTGGAAATCCGCGTAACAAACACGGGTGCAAATGCCTATGTTTATACAAAAAGCTTTGAAAAATGGCAGGAATGGCAGCTTCCTTATATGCCAAAGCAAAAGGTTTTTCATACGGATTCTATATCAGGAGGTCTTTACGGACCCGTAAAAATATTATACTAAAGGAGCAAGGAATGGTTACGGCATTACTTCTTATTATTTATATAGCATTTATAGGGCTGGGGCTTCCGCATTCGCTTTTTGGTGCGGCATGGCCTGCGATTCAGGCAGACTTTGCATTGCCGCTTTCCGCCGCAAACTATATTACGGTTTTGGTTTCAGGTTGCACAGTGTTATCCAGTATGTTCGGCGCGCGGCTTGTCAATCGGGCAGGCACTTGGGCGGTGGTGGCGGCAAGCACGGCAATGGCGGCGGCTGCACTTTTAGGCTTTTCCCTTTCGGGAAGCCTTTGGGTCATGTGTCTTTTCGCCATTCCCCTGGGGCTTGGCGCGGGGGCAATTGACGCGGCGCTCAATAACTATATTGCGCTTTATTACAGCGCCATGCACATGAACTTTCTCCATTGTTTTTACGGCGTGGGTGTTGTGGTAAGCCCGTATATTATGTCGGTTATGCTGGAAAATGCAAGCTGGCGCGCAGGCTATCGTACGATTTTTCTCCTGCAGGCAGCGATTGCGGTGGTAATGGTTTTGTCCCTGCCCCTTTGGAAGAGGGTAAAGCACAAGGCGGTGCAGGAAGAGGAAGCGGCGGCACCTCGTACGCTTTCCTATATCGAGATGGCAAAATCAAAGCTTATTCGTCTTGACTGGCTGATGTGTATTGCCGCCAATGCCATTGAAGGCGTTTGCGGGGCATGGGGCGCGACGTATCTTGTATATGCCCACGGGCTCGGCGAAGGTGCGGCGGCAAAGATGATTACGCTTTTTTACATCGGCATGGCGCTGGGACGGTTTTTGTCTGGGCTTCTTTCCGCAAAGCTTTCAAGTTGGCGGCTGATTCACATCGGGACAGCGTGCATGGTGCTCGGAATTGTGCTTATGTTTTTGCCGGTGCCGACCGTGGCGGCGGCAGGGCTGTTCCTTGTAGGGCTCGGAAACGGACCCATTCACCCGAACATTATGCATCTTACGCCTCGCAACTTCGGGGAGGATGTATCGGGCTCCGTTATCGGTTCCCAGATGGCGGCGGCGTATTTCGGTATAATGGCGGCACCACCCGTGTTCGGTTTTTTAGCTGAAAAAATAAGTGCGGCACTTTTGCCTTTATATCTTGTAATTTGGATTTTAATTTTTGTTGTGGCGATGATGTTCTTTCTGCGACTTAAAAATCATAAGACAAACGAAATACAATTATAGAGAGGAAGATAGAAATGCGTCTTTTAATTGGTGGGGATGTTTGCCCTGCAAATGTAAGCGATTTATTTGAAAAAGGAGATGTAGAGGCATTATTCGGAGATGTACCCGAGGCTTTTTATGCAGCGGACAGAGTCCTTATAAATTTTGAATGTTCCATGACGGAAAGCAACGTAAAAATCAAAAAAATCGGGCCCAATCTGAAAGCAACGCCAAAATGCGCCGAGGTACTTCGTAAGGCCGGTGTTACTGATGCCGCTCTCAGCAACAACCATATTTTTGATTATGGTGTTCGTGGTGTTTTGGATACAATTTCAGTATTGGAAAAGGTCGGCATACGGCATACAGGTTTGGGAAAAGATTATGAAGATGCTCGCAAAAATTTGATTATGGAAGCCGGAGATAAAACTGTTTCCGTAATCAATGTGTGTGAGCATGAGTATTGTTATGCTTTGGAAGACAGGATGGGAGCGCGTCCCTTTGATCCGTTAGATACCATTGAAGATATTCGCGATGCAAAAACAAAGTCGGATTTTGTAATTGTTTTATATCATGGCGGGAAAGAACAGTGTGAATATCCTTCGCCGCGCCTTGTTAAAATGTGCCGCGCCATGGTAAAAAACGGAGCAGATGTAGTGCTTTGTCAGCATAGTCACTGCATTGGTGGATATGAAATGTGGGGCGGCGGACATATTTTGTACGGACAAGGAAATTTTTATTTTTGCAACCATCCTTCGCAAACAAGCGTGAAGTGGAATACGGGACTTTTGGTAGAGCTTGAGATTACAGATGAAATTAAAATTGATTTTCTTCCGGTAGAATCGGTAACGAATCCGTTTGGCATTCGTTTTGCCTCCGGAGAAATCAAAGAAGAAATTATGAAGCGTTTTGCGTTTCTTACAAAAAGCCTTGTCGATGGTACATACAAAAAAGGATGGCATGATTTTTGTGAAGAACAATTGGGATATCGTAAATGCATAGAGGATGCTGATGGCGGTGATATGGATATATATGCTGAAAAGTATACGCCTAATGAACGATTTTCACATTATCTTTTTTGTGAGGCGCATCAGGATGTATTGCGTGAGATTTTCAAGCTTCCGTGGGAAAAAAGAGATCTGGATGTAAAATAATGGTGTAGACAATCAGAAAGTATAATAGGAGGAATAGAAAATGGCAATTTTTTCGCCGGACATTTGTCATGAGTACATACTTTCAAATCAAAAGCCGCTTTTAGCGTTTGACCCAGATGCCGAGTACGATGTGTGGAAAAAACAAGTGCAGGAAAAGTTTACGGAGCTTTTAGGGGACACACCGGAAAAGGTTGGATTAAATATTACAGTAGAATGGGAAAAAGAAAGTGACACATTTGTGGAACGTCGTATTATATTTGACACAGAGCCGATGGCAAGCGTGCCTTGTCATTTACTTCTCCCTAAAAACGGAAAGAAGCCGTATCCTGTGGTAATTTGCCTACAGGGACATTCCACCGGTATGCACATTTCTCTGGGACGTGCACAATATGAGGGGGATGAAAACGCAATCAAAGCTGGAGATCGTGATTTCGCATTACAAATTGTTCGAGAAGGGTATGCAGCGCTTGTTTTGGAGCAACGCGGGTTTGGAGAAAGAAAGTGTAACCGTGATAAATTCTTGTGGAAACAAACAACATGCGAACATCCCGCTATGGTTGCGCTCCTAATGGGGAGAACAATTTTACGGGAAAGAGCCTGGGATGTGTCTCGCGCGATTGATATGCTCGAAACAATACCCGAGATTGATAAAGAACGAATTGGCTTAATGGGGAATTCTGGTGGTGGAACTGTAACTTATTATACGGCTTGCCTTGACCCGCGCATCAAGGTTGCGATGCCCTCTTGCAGTGTTTGCTCCTTTGAAAGTTCTATCATTATGCGCCGTCATTGTGACTGTAACTATGTGCCCCAAATGGCAAAATATATGGATATGGGAGAAATGGCATGTATGATTGCACCCCGGCCGCTTGTCGTGGTGGCGGGCGCCAAGGATGAAGGATTTTTGCTGGAAGGTGTGCAGAAAGTGTACCGCGTAATTGAGCAGATTTATCAAAAGGCAGGCGCACCGGAAAACTGCAAGCTTATTATAGGTGCCGAGGGACATCGCTTTTATTCGAAGCCTTCATGGGAAGTATTCCGAAAGTATTTTGTATAGAAGTATTTATCTATCAAAAAGCCGCTGTATATAATTCTAAATTTTAAACAGCGGCTTTGGCTTTGAAAAATATGAAAATGGTCAAAACTGTTTTATTTAATATTTTAGCATGGAAGAAACTTATGGTGAATAGCAATGAAGAAGATGCAAAAATACTGCAGTATACTGCGCTTGACATGCAAAGTATATTGTGATATACTATGCAATATTATTTTTTGGGGAGGTACAAACATGTTTGGTTTTACTGAGCTGTAGTTTTTCGGGCGTCTTCTTTTAGCGGGAATTTGCGGTGCTATTGTAGGATATGAACGGAAAAGAAACATGAAGGAAGCGGGCGTTCGCACACACTTTATTGTTGCGATGGCGGCAGCTCTTGTAATGCTGATTTCAAAATACGGTTTTTCGGATGTGGTGGTGTTGCCCAGTCATCAGGTGGATGTTTCGCGTGTGGCGGCTTCCGTAGTTTCCGGTGTTGGTTTCCTCGGTGCGGGGCTTATCTTTGTAAGAAAATATACAATTAACGGGCTTACCACTGCCGCAGGAATTTGGGCGACCTCAGCTATAGGTATGGCAATTGGCGGTGGCATGTATGCGGTGGGAATTATGGGCACGGTCATCATTTTGCTCGCACAGGTGTTTCTGCACAGACGGTGGAGCTTTCTGTGAATTCCTTCAACCGAGCAGTTTCGGCTTGTAGTTACCAACTCCGATGAATCCATTCGCGAGGTGCAGGAGATTCTGGAAAGTAATAAAATTGAAATTCTGAATATAAAAATGGAAATCGGAGATAACGGTTATATTACGCTGGATCTTATTACAAAGCTTCCGGTAGCCTTTAAACCTGCTGATGTTATGACCATATTTCGCAGTTGTCAGCATATTAAATCTATTGACCTTTAATGTTCTAAGGTAACCGTAAACGGTCCGTCGCACGTCATGGAAATATCCATGTGCGCGCCGAAAACACCTGTTTCTACGGTAGGGAATATCTCGCGGCATTTTTCTACAAAATACATATATAAATCATTCGCAAGGGCAGGCGGCGCAGCACTCGTAAAGCTGGGACGACTGCCCTTGCGGCAGTCTGCATACAGTGTAAACTGGGAAACAACCAAAAGGGAGCCGCCCACATCAAGCGTGGAAAGATTGGTTTTACCGTTTTCGTCTTCAAAAAGACGAAGAATGGAAAGCTTGTTTACAAGCCAGTCGACATTTTCTTTTGTATCGCCTTCGCCTACGCCCAGAAGAAGCATAAGACCCTTATCAATCTGTCCGACAATCTTACCTTCCACAGTAACGGCGGCGTTTCTGACTCTTTGTGCAACAATTTTCATGGTGAAATCCTCCTTTGTTTGCCTAATTTTACCATAGTGCATGCGCCAAATCAAGGAAAACGAAACATTCTGTCGCTTTAAAAAACTTATACTTTCATAAAATTGTAGAACTTTGTCGGGCATTGTATAATAGGAACACCATATGTAATGCTCGGTTTAGTTTAGGAAGGAGATTTAGAATATAATGAAAAACAAACCGAAAGCATAGTAAAAATTACTGCCCTCTATTGCAGACTCTCACAAGATGATGGCATAGACGGCGAAAGCAACAGTATATCCAACCAAAAGGAAATTTTGATGCAGTATGCAAGACAGCACAAATTACCGAACACTCGTTTCTTTGTGGATGATGGTATATCGGGAACCACATTTGAAAGAAACGGTTTCAGGGAAATGTAAGCTCTTGCAGAAACAGGTCAGGTTGCAACAATTGTTGTAAAAGACTTATCCCGTTTCGGCAGAAACTATCTTGAGGTCGGCAAATATCTTGAAATAACATAATGAAAAAGAATTATTATCTTTAATGGAAGAAATACGAAATGAGAAAATTGCGTAAAAACGGACAGAAGCGGGGCAACCGCTGTGGTTACACCGCTTCTTTTAAATTTTGTCCTTAAGAACACTCGCCGCGGAGTATTCTTTTTTTGGCTTTCATGTACGAAATAAATGCCCTTGCGCCGTAAGGCGCTATACTTGCAAGACAAGCACAGCGCGTCTTGCGAAAAAGGAGCAGCAACGGAGCATATTTGAAATGCCCACGCTTTTACGTGGGTATTTTGAATGCAGCGAAGTTTGCTGCGACGTGGAAGAGCCGAATGATTGAGATACCTGTTATTTATGTGCTTTTGCTGTGTTCATTGAAAAATGCGTAGCACCTCATTTCTTCATTCTTTACTATCACTTATTACTTTCCAAAAATCGACAAATCTTTAGTGAATAGTGAAAAGGTAATAGTGAATAAGTAAAATCGACAAGATTCTAAAAGAACCTTGTCGATTTTTGGAAAAGTCGAACAATTTAGATATTTAATTTATTAAGTTTTGCCAAAAATTTAGTATATCAGAAAATGAAATTTTTCGCAAGGTTAACCGAACAGTACATCTGTAATCAACCTACAGTACATCTGTAATCAACATAATGCAAAAACCTACAAGCAGAGCGTATGTCGCGCCTCTCTCGCTCCCGTGTGCGTGTGTTTCGGGAATCATCTCGTCACTGATCACATAGAGCATTGTACCACCGGCGAAAGCAAGAG
>JAQXGO010000064.1 GCA_029006755.1 Clostridia bacterium
TTATCCATGCAGAAATTGGCAGGCAGAATTGCGCCGCCATGATCTCCGGATTATCTTCTGCCAGTACACCCTGACGGATAAGCTGCTTCACAAGTCCGGTAAAATACCGCATCACATCGGAATAATTCTGCTTTGTTTGCAACTTTGCCATCTCCGAATTACGGAACTGTTCGACAACCAACATTTTCCTTGCCCTGCTGATAGAGTGGTCATGGAGAATATAGCGAATCTGCCCCTGGATCATTTTGACGGCAGCATCAGCAGTCTGCGGAAGGTTATCGGCATCTTTCTCCCAATTCTCACTTGCAAAAAGAGAATGTTGCTCATACTGCTTAAGTACTTCCTGCACTAACGCGTCCAAAACAGCCTGCTTATTTTCAAAATGGCTGTAAAGCGATGCCTTGCGGATGCCGACAGCATCTGCAATCTGAGAAATAGATGTGGCTTCAAAGCCCTGTACGGAGAACAGATCAAGTGCCGCTTCAAGTATTTCCTGCTTTGTATTTCCTTTTTCCATCGAACACACTCCTTAACATACTTGCAATTATTATATAATAATTATACCTACCGAACGGTCGGTTGTCAAGATGTTTTAATAATTTTCTTTTATTTTCAGTATGCTTACATCTAATCAACGGTATTTCATGGGTGTAAAGCGTATGTCGTTAACAATTTGTTCATTGTCTGTCGGCACAAAACCCAACGCCTTGTAAAACGGTAATCCGTAGGGAGAAGAATTGATCCGTAATATGTAATTCCCGAAAGATATTTCTCATCATGCAGACATCTGTAAAATTCCTCCGTTCCTTCTTCTGAATAGACCGGAGATTCATATTCGGAAAAAGCCTCCCGGCGCGGAAGGAATCTCATCCGTTGCTAATCTGCGAAACGCATACGGCTCCCTTGTCAAGGCAAACATTGCCATATCCAAAACCTTGCCGTTTTTAACAGCGTTGTTTTTCAGGATTCCTTCGAATGTAAATCCGGCTTTCTCTAATGCCCGGCGAGAACCGATGTTATACGAGAATGGCTCGGCATAGATGCGCAGGATGTCTGTAGTGTCAAAAATTCGACTGCATATCTGCAAAATAGCATTGGTCATAATGCCTTGTCCCCAATATTCCTCTGCCAGATAATAGCCCAGTTCTGCCGTTTGACGATGGATATTACTTTGTCGAAAGGCTCCGATACTGCCCACAGCCCGGTCATCAATAGTAACGGCATAGGCAAAGGTGTCATTTTCATCAGCAGAAAGCATAGCTGAAATATAATCCGCTGCATCCTGCTCTGTATAGGGCAGTGGTAACCCGTCCCGCAGATTATTAAGAATCTTTTCATTATTTAATGCAGATGCCAGATCCTTTGCGTCCGACAAACGCCATTTTCTCAAAATACAATTCATATTCATCTCGCCTTTCTGCAATAATCTGATTGTATTATACATGATGTAAGGAACAATTTATAGACTGTTTGTATAGAAGAATGTGTCAGAATTATAGGTTAAAAAAGGAACCGCGCGGGACCCTTAAGTTCTGCGCGATTATGTTGATCAGTTCTTCAAAACGGCATGAGCATAGTTTATATGCTCAAAAGCTGACAGCCAATCATCTCTTCCTGAAAAAAAGCGGTTTTGGATTTCATGATAATTTAAATGCTCATATATCAAAAGCCATATTTTGATAACATTAGCTCCATACTCATTTGATCGAAGCTTGATTGCATTTCCTCGCCGCCGGCCTTCGCCATAGCAAGCATATTCTGTACCCTCTTAGGTTAAAACACAATAAGCCCATTACTACTGTAACAATAAATGATTTATGTGAAATATTGGATTGTAGTGTTGAAGATATAGTTGAATATGTAAAAGAATAACCTCTTTCGTGTCTCGTTTTGGTAAGAGGTTAATTTTATGCATATTTAAATTGTCTTCCGTTCAAGTCCTGTGCAAACGGGGGTGGCATCTTCTGTTTACTTCCCACTCGGATTTCTTCAAAAATGCACAAAAACCGCATAAAAATGGGACAATATAGATGGCATCTATATTGTCCACGATTTTTGGAAGAGCCGAATGGTTTAGATGACATTTATGATTCTCTTTTGCAATATTTATTGATGAACTCATCTCTTTTTTATAGATACTCCTTTGGAAAATCACTATCTGTTATTATTTTTGCAATTTCACTCTTGTAGCAAACATGATGCGGATAAATCCTCCCCGCCTTGCTGCTATCGCATAAAAATATCGCTTGTATTCCTCGCTTGATCGCTGCACGTCTTAAGGTTGTTTCCGTTTGGGATGCGTCCGTAATTTCTCCGTCAGCATCTATTCCCTGACTTGAGAAAAAAACCAGTTCGGGGCGGTACATATCAAGAGCACGACATGCAAGCTCACCTACATAAGCAAGGTTTCGTGGTATAAGCTCGCCTCCCGTTAAAATCAGCTTATTATCGGTAAAAGCCAGCGAATCAATGACTTTTTGACTGTTGCTTATTATCGTTACATCCTTTTTATGCTTAATATAGGGTAGCATATGTAGTACAGTAGAAGACGAATCTATAAAAATTGTCTGACTATCCTTTACAATCTGTGCCGCTTGCTTTCCTATCTCGTCTTTTTTATCCGCATACTGAAAACTGCGCAAGTTCAATGGCATCTCTTCTGTGTTTAAAGTTACTCCACCATAAACTCTCTTCAGCAATCCGTTTTTTTCCATGGCAGCAACATCGCGTCTTACTGTTGCTTCGCTTACATATAACATCTCTGATATCTGATTTATCCTCAGTGTAGGTGTGTTTTCCAAAAGTGCTCTGATTTGTTTAAAACGTTCAATTTGTAACATTTTTACCTCATTTCTTGCAAAACTTTGACGTACTTTATGAAATTCTTTCACAATTTACGCCAACTCTTGACAAAGTTTGCAATACTATTTATAATATTATAACATAAGAAACTATGTTTTACAATCACAAATTAAAGGAGTGGTGAAAATGGCAACAATTACAGTAATTTGTGCCGGTATGATGGGAACAGCCATCACATACCCTGCGGCGCACAACGGACATACAATCCGTCTGGTAGGTTCTCCCCTTGATAATGAAATTATCAAGCACGGACAAAAAACAGGAGAACATCTTAACTTATCAAAGTACAGAAAAAACAATCCCACAAGCGGAGTTAATACTCCTGTTTTAACTCCGGATAATGTTACCTTCCACTATTTTGATGAAATGGAAGAGTGTATTAAGGGTACAGATTTAATTATATGTGGTGTATCCTCTTTTGGCATGGACTGGTTTTGCAACAATGTAATTCCAAAACTTTCGGAAGAGACCCCGATTTTGTCCATTTCAAAGGGTATGATTGATGATGGAGAAAATAAAGGTCGTCTTATTTCTTATCCAGAATATATGCTTCGCTTTACTGATAAAGACTTAAAAATATACGCTGTTGGCGGTCCGTGTACTTCATATGAGCTTGTTGACAAAGATCCTACAGAGGTAACTTTCTGCGGCCCTGATATGAAAACCCTTCGTTGGTTGCGTAGACTATTCGAAACAGATTATTATCATATAAGCCTTTCAACTGACGTTCGCGGTGTGGAATGCTCGGTTGCACTTAAAAATGCTTATGCATTGGGAGTTGCTCTTGCCGTTGGCATGTCATACAAAAGAGAGGGGAGAGAGTTTGAACATTATAATTCTCAGGCAGGTTTGTTTGCTCAGGCAACAAAGGAAATGTATCTTCTGTTAGATGTTTTCGAAGGGAAGTCTGTTCGTAATATTTTCTTAGGTATAGGCGACCTCTATGTTACAGTCTTCGGCGGAAGAAACAGAAGACTTGGGATTTTACTTGGTCAGGGTTATACCTATGACGCGTCAATGGCAAAATTAGAAGGAATTACACTTGAGGGTGTAGTAATAACTGAACGCACTGCAAAAGCAGTAGAGCAACTCTCAGAGCTTGGAAAACTAAACATTAATGATTTCCCGCTACTTATGCATATAAAAGAAATTCTGTTTGAAAACAAGAGAATTAATATTCCGTGGAAAGCTTTTGAAACTGAATACGAAGGATAGGCACTATGAAGAAAGCCATTCATCTGACATGTCAGCAAAAATATATGCTTAACATCTTAATTGAAATGTGTGATTCTATTTAACATAAAACTTTATAGTAAAACAAAGATACCACCCGTTTGGGTGGTATCTTTGTTTGGCTTTCACGTACAAAATAGATGCAACTCATGAAATAAGTTCAAACAATACATTAGGGGTTTCTTCATGTACATCATCAAAAATTTCAAGCATAGTTTTACAATATTCCCTTAAATCATCAGGCAATGAAAAAAAACCATATATATTAACCTTAAAGTTTCCTCTTTGATTAAAAAGTCCCTGCAAGCAATCCCATAGCGCATCCCAATTTTCACCATAATATTCAGGCAAGCCAAATTTTGTTTTCAATATCAAATGTATTTCCCCTAAATATTTGCAACCTGTAAAATCTAATATAATTGAATTTTCTTTTATTGGTTTAAATGCATACCGTTTTATGTGTTCTTCGTAATTCATAGAATCCCCCCTTATTCAATTTCGACAAAAGTATGATAATGGTCATAAGTTACAAAAATCAATCCGTCATTTGAAAACAATATTCTCTCTGTTCCCCTATAACCTACCTCGTAATTTATATCTGCTTCGTACCATATTCTGCCTGGAGCAGATGGTAAATGTCCATCTCTATTTTCATAAAACCCCTTAAAAAGCATTTTATTTGGTGCAACTCTTGATAAATTTCCCAAATATGACTTATACCCAAGTTGCTCAGCAACTTCTTTTGATATGTAATAACTTGGTAGTTTTCCATAGAGTTTCAAATGTAAGTCTGCTCCCTCTATTCCATCATTTGTTGCAGTTCCAGCAAGCAAAACTCTAAGTCTTTCAATTTCACATCTACAATTTGGATGAAGCGGTGGATTCATTTATTTCGTATATTTTACCATGATTCTTACGACAATTCAAGCAAATTTTAAAATCAAGAATCGCCTTCCTGTAGGTTTACAAATGAAAAACAGGGCAATCGCCCTGTTTTCGTGTTATACGCATATCTCTAATTCGTCTATGTCGTC
>JAQXGO010000065.1 GCA_029006755.1 Clostridia bacterium
GAAAGGAACTAACATAGTGAAAAACTATATAGAACTTTTTGATAGCAGCATTTACCGTTTTCACAGTAAAAATAATATTCTTGAAAGTCATCATTTGGGAATATGTACTGACATTTCATCTCTTCGTACTCCATATTATTCGGTAACGGCGGCAGAATGTTTTCAAGGTTGTCCGTATTCCGATACAGGCTTTAGACTTGATTTGATTTTTGACGGCGAGAGAAAGGTCCGTCCCTGCGAGTGGGTATGGCTCCCGAACGCGATTTTACGTCGTGGGGAAACAGATACATTTACAGTTGAATCTGTCACAGCCGTGATTCCCGGTATGCGGACATTTGTCATGAAGGTAACGTATACATCGAAACGGGACGAAGCAGTAACGGTGCCGATTCAGGCAGCATACCGCTCCAATCCCAGCAAAGAGGATTACTGGGATTTTTCGGGACCGCTTCCAAAGAAAGGTAAGCTCGATGACTACGCTTGCGAAAACGGTGTTCTTTATTGTAAAACAGAAACAGCAGAAGTGGCATTATCCACCTCTTTGCCGGATATGAAAATATTTACGCTTGCGTACCTTTGGGAAGGGGAGATTTCCGTTCCGGCAAAAGGAGAGTGTACATTTTATTTTTCAGGGCATCTCGGAAAAAGCGAACAGGTGGAAAAGGAAATAGAAGAAACAAAAGATAATTACGAAGCGCTTATTGCAAAGTCATTTGACTGGTTACAGAAGGAAACGGACAGAATATATAAGAATCTGCCGCGACTTTCTTCTTCCGAACCGCTTCTTGATAATCTTTATAACCGTTCGCTTGTAACATATATACTTTGCAGATGGGAAAATCCGGATCTTTGTGCAATTCCGTATTTCAGCACGGGAAGCATTAACGGCGCATGCATGTGTTCCTATCTTTGGGACTACTGTGGCGGTCTTATGATGCATCCGTTATATGACATGGCAGGCAATAAAGCGAACCTGCGCGCATATCTGCGAAATGACTTGACAACCTCTTTTGCACTCAATCCGTTTACCGGTGGGCCGGTGGGACCGTGGTATCAGGTCAATCAGGAAAAGATCATCTGCATGGTTTATTATCATGTGTTATTTACGGGTGAAAAAGAGTTTCTGTTTGAAAAGGTAGGAGATAAGACTGTCATTGAATGGATGATTTATCATGCATATGTTGGTGATGACGGTACAGAAGGAAATAAGCTTTATGATTATGGTGTGCACGGCAAACAGCACCTTGAACTCAGACGTGAATTCCTTTATAACGGTATCATACCGGATCTCAATGCAAGACGGTATATGAATTATATGCGTGTTTACGAACTGACAAAAATAGCAGGCTGTCCTGATGAAAATCTGCCGAAACGAGCGGCACAATTGAAAGAAAGACTGAAAGACCTTTGGAATGAAGATGCAAAGTGGTATGACTTTATTAATGCTGACGGCAAGCGTGATATCCGCTTTACCGTCCAGATGTTTAAGTTCTTAAACAGCGGCGTTATTGATGAAAAAGAAAGAGAAGGTCTGATTTCGCATCTGAATGAGACGGAATTTCTTTCCAAATTCGGACTGCACAGTATGTCAAAGCTTGACGAAGCATACGACCAGGATGATATTGATAATGGCGGTGGTGGCATTTGTACGCACTTTACAATGCAGATATGCGCCCAGCTTTATGAAACGGGACACGATGCGATAGCTTCTGATATTTTGCGGCGTGTATATTGGTGGGGAACACGAATGCCTTATATGGGTGATTCCTGTGCCGCAAACATGATAATGAATAGAGAAGACACACCGCTGCAAGGGGATATCAGTTCCGTTTCTGCAGCGCAGATGATTTTCTATTATATATTCGGCATTCGTGCTGATTTTGATGGAAACATCACGATAACCCCGGTTAAAAATCGACCTGCAGACGATATGAAAATTGAAAACGCAAGACTTTGCGGTAAGGTTTTCTCGGTGGATATTCAAGGTGAGAATTTCTCGGTTACACTGGATGGTAATATAAAAACAGCAAAAATTGGCGAAACAATCTCCATCTAAAAAACAGTCCGTCTCAAATTACTGAGGCGGGCTGTTTATATGTTACGTTATTAAAATGCAAAATCTTTTATAAAAGCTTCACACTTTTCGATTGAAGCAAGTACAGCTTTTTCAGCA
>JAQXGO010000066.1 GCA_029006755.1 Clostridia bacterium
TTGTCAATCACCTTACAAAAGAAGCACTTATCTTCTAATGCCTTTTCTAAAACCTTTGTTTGCAGATAGATGTTTTCTGTACTGCCGACTAAGCGTATTTTATACAGATTTTTTTCCTCTTTAATCAAAGCGGCAATTTTATTTATGACCGCCTCATACGTCTCGCAATCCGTAACATCAACCGAAATCTCTATATTTTGCCGCAAACTTACCGGAACAAAGGCAAGACTTGTTTTTTCGCGTTCTACAACACCACGAACAAAACCACATACCCCTTGTTCATCAAAATACCGTCCCTCCGGAATACCGCAATACGCATAGGTGGTTTCCCCGGCTTTTTTCACGCCGGAAAAGGCATGTATATGGCCTAAAGCCACATACGAAAGCTTTGTTTCGGCAATTTGTGCCTCCGTAAACGGATGGTACTGGCTTTCCGCAGCTAAATCCCCATGCATCACCAAAATTCCTATCCTGTCATCCAGCGGAAACGACTTGCCGGCAATTTGTGATTTCTCCACAAAGCGCGACGAAAACCCATAGCCAAAAATACGGCTGTCCTTCCAATCCACATACGATAAAGTATTCCCAAAGATATGTACGTTTTCTCCAAAGTCAATTTTCTCATACACGGATTCTCGGTTCCATGGGTCATGGTTCCCAGGCGCGATAAACACCGCCGTATCCGGAATTTTTTGAAAGCAATCCTTCAAAAAAAGAATTGTTTCTGCAGAAACATATGCGCTGTCAAATACATCACCGCTGATTAAAAGAACATCTGCCGCAAAATCTTTTGCTTCTTGAACAATGCGTGAAAACGCGGCGCGTTGTTCTCCTTTCCGAACCATTGCCTTAACCGGCGACAGTCCCAAAAAAGGCGAATCCAAATGCATATCTCCTGTATGAATGATGCGCATAACTGCCACACCTCCGGTTCTCTGCAAAAAAGTCTTGATATAAAAAGATTGCAGCATCATAGAATAATAATGACTGCAACCCCTTACCTTCGGATTTATTTATCCTGCATGTTGAACTTTTTCCTGAATTTTTCCACACGGCCACCTGTGTCAACGAGCTTCTGCTTACCTGTGAAGAAAGGATGACAGTTAGAGCAAATTTCAACTGTAATGTTCTCCTTAGTAGAACCGGTTTCAATTACGTTTCCGCATGCACACTTAATTGTCGTGGGTTTATATACGGGATGAATGCCTTCTCGCATTTTTTTCACCTCTTTCATCCAAAAATACATTTGTATTATAGCACAAGCTTATCTGCATTGCAACTCTTTTTTTAATTTTTTTCCTGTAATGTAATAAATTCTTGAATTTCCGCATAAGATTTGATGCCGCTGGAAGCGCCCATAGCCATTACGCAATGTGCCCCGACCGCATTCGCAAAGCGGCCACATTCCGCAAAAGAAAGGCCCATTGCCATACCGGACAGAAAGCCTGCACAGAAGCTATCTCCTGCCCCTGTGGTATCTACCGCCTTTACCTGAAAGCAAGGAATCATCTTCGGCTCACTGTCTTTGCTTTCCCTTAGATAACAGCCTTGGCTTCCCATTTTTATTACTACCTGCCCAACGCCCATATTAAAGAAAACATCAGCGATTTTTTCCGGTTCTTTTTCACCGGCCAGCTCAATTGCTTCTTCAATGCTTGGCATAAATACATCAATATACGGCATGCAAGGTGCTAACACCTGCATCCATCTGCCGCGGCTATCCCATGCCGTATCCAGCACGGTTTTTTTGCCCATTTCTTTGCAGCGTTTTAAAAATTTCGCACAATCTGCACCGTCAAAAGCATCCATGAGCATTGTCCCGGCCACAAACACGATTTTAGAATTCGCTATGACATCCCAGTTTATATCCGCATAGCAAAATGTTGCATTTGCGCCTACTGTATGCAGAAACGAGCGTTCGCCGCTTGATGCGGACAGTACAACAGATGCAGAGGTTTGTGCAGTAGCATCCGTGGAAAGGCCATCCGTATTTACATTGTTCTTCACAAGTTCTCCTCGTAAAAATGAACCAAAGTTATCGTTACCCACTTTGCCTAAAATTGCGGTTTTAATGCCAATTTTCGCCATATCAATGCCTGCATTTACGGCACAACCGCCACTGAATATCTGAATGCTGTCAATTCTCTCCAAAAGCCCTGCATTCGGTATTCTATCTACCGGTTTCGCAATCACATCTGCAACCAGAATCCCCACACACGCTACATCAATCATTTGGTTCCTCCTTCTATTCAATAGAATAATCTTCTTTTTCATATTTTGAAAAATCTACGTTATGCTTGCGGTGTACCTGTATCTTAAACGGATCCAGTGCATATTGCGGACATACATATTCCGCAGGCACAAGCCCATTTTTCCGACACATTGTTCTTTTTTCAACAGAAACAAAAATGCCTTTATCACAGTACCGACAGCAAGTATAGTCCTCCATGCTTTCACCGCCTATTCCACATGTTCTACTGTTACCTTATCTTTATCACAAACAAGTGCCTCAAAAAGAGGAATATCCGTTCCTTCTGTCTGAATTTTTGCCGTTGCGAAGGAAACCGCATATTGCAATGCCTCCTCGTCTGTCGCCGCAATAGATTTTCCATACAAAAAGCCACAAAGGAAACTATCGCCAGCGCCGACCGTGCTTCGAACCGGTGCATTTATTGAATATGCTCGATATATGCCATTCGGTGTTGCTGCCACGGCTCCGTTTCCGCCCATGGTCAAAAGTACTGTTTCAACCCCTTTTCCCTGCACTTTACGCACAGCATTCACCGCATCGCTCACAGTCTTTAAGCGGTGCCCTGCAAGTGATTCCATTTCCTTGAGATTTGGTTTTATAATGTTAGGCTTTGCCTCAATCCCGATCTGTAGCGCTGCACCGTCTGCATCTAATACTGCGACCGCACCTTTTTCCTTTACGATGGTAACAAGCTTTTTGTACACATCATCGCCCATTGAGCTATGAAAGCTGCCGCCTAAATATACCATGTCGCTTTTAATCGCCAAGTCCTCAACCTTTTTATATAAATCTTTTTGTGCATCCATAGGCACAGCAGGCCCGGCCTCATTCAAATCCGTATAGGTTTGATTAACCGTATCAATAATTTTTATATTCACCCGTGTTTCGCCCTCTGTGTATACAAAGTCAGTCGTAACACCGGCATCTTTTAAAAACTTCCCTACCATTTGCCCATTATATCCGCTTAAGAACCCGCTGGCAAAGCAAGTCATGCCACACCTTGCGGCCGTCACCGCGACGTTGACCCCCTTGCCGCCGATGTTCGTTTTCATATTTGTTGCGCGGTTTAGGGCATCTATGGAGAAATGCTCCACAAAATATGTCTTATCAATGGCCGGATTCAGCGCAATTGCCGACAGAATCATTTTAATGAGCCTCCTATTATGCGCATGGCTTCCTCTTCTGCCTCTGTATAGGACATTTCTGTAAATCCGTCCTTTTTACGCTCCTTAAACTCAACCAAGCCGTCCTTTGCCTTTTTACCGACAGTAATACGAAGCGGAATACCAATCAAATCTGCATCCTTAAACTTAACGCCCGGACGCTCATCTCTGTCATCAAAAAGGACTGCAATCCCCTTTTCGCCAAAACTGGCATAAAGTTTTTCAGCCAGTTGTATTTGCTCGGCATCCCCGGCATTGACAACGACGATTTCTACCTTGTACGGTGCAATGGACATAGGCCAAATAATGCCGTTTTCATCGTTATTCTGTTCAATAATCGCTGCAATACACCGGTTTATACCAATCCCATAACAGCCCATTATTACCGGCTGTTCCTCGCCTGCATCATCCGGGAATGTTAGATCCAGGGCCTTGGAATACTTTGTTCCCAGCTTGAAGATATGTCCGATTTCAATACCGTGTGCTGTCTTCAGCGGCATGCCGCACTTCGGGCAAATATCCCCATCCACCACAGTCCGCAAATCCGCTACTGCTGTCGGCTGAAAATCGCGTCCCGGTTCAACATACATGAAATGATAGCCTGTTTCGTTCGCACCGACCACCATTTGCTTCATTTCCATGATTTCCTGATCCGCATATACAGGGACAGACAATCCGACCGGTCCGGCAAAGCCAACCTCTGCATGCGTAATCTCCCGTACAGCAAACGGTTCTGCAAGTTCTGCTTCTTCCGCGGAACCCAGTAAGTTCTGTAGTTTAATCGGGTTTACCTCACGATCGCCGCGAACCATCACTGCAACGTACTGCTCCCCGATTTTATAAATCAAAGTCTTTGCAAAACGGTAAGGCTCAACCCCCAGGAATTCGGTAAGTTGTTCTATGGTATGCGCATCCGGTGTCTCCATTTTTTCCATAGGCTTCGTCTCAGAAGGAAACGCCTTTTTCTGCGGAATACAAACTGCCTTTTCCTCATTGGCCGCATATCCGCAAGCATCACAAAATGCAATCACGTCTTCCCCAACCTCTGACTTTACCATAAACTCCTGCGAGCCGGATCCGCCCATTGCACCGGAATCCGCATCCACAATGCTGTAATCCAGTCCTAATCTGTCAAATATAGCGCAGTAGGCCTTATACATTGCCTGGTAGGACTTGTCCAAGTCCTCTGCTGTTCTGTCAAAGCTGTATGCATCCTTCATGACAAATTCACGGCTGCGCATAACGCCAAACCGTGGCCGACGTTCATCTCTGTATTTGGTCTGAATTTGATATAAGGTAAGCGGCAATTGCTTATAGGAATGAACCTCGTTTTTAACCGTTTCTGTAAAAATTTCCTCATGCGTCGGTCCAAGGCAGAAATCGCGTTCATTTCTATCCTGTAAGCGGAACATGCCCGGCCCGAAAATATCCCATCTGCCGGTTTTCATATAAGCTTCTGCCGGCAAAAGTGCGCTCATCAATAATTCCTGCGCACCGGCTTTATCCATTTCCTCTCGTACGACCTTCTCTACATTCTGCAGAGTACGAATGCCCAAAGGTAAGTAGGAATATACTCCGGCAGCAAGTTTACGGATCATTGCCGCACGAAGCATCAACCGATGGCTGGCTATCTCCGCCTCAGCCGGCACTTCACGCAGGGTAGGCATCAATAATTTTGAAACTCTCATCTTCCATTTCCTTCCTTTCACGTATTACACCGTTATCTCTTCACCTTTTTCGAGATATGCTTTGTTTTCATCTATGATCGGCTGTACAATTTCTTGTATAAAATCTGCTGTTTGCCGCGGTGCACATCCAACATAATCTGCGGGATTTAAGATTGCAGAAAGTTCCGCATGGCTCATGCCAAACGCCTCGTCCTCTGCAATACGGCTTAGTAAATCATTTTCTCCGCCTTCCATTTTTACGACCCTTGCCGCCTCCATAGAATGCACACGAATGCGCTCGTGGAGTGTTTGTCTGTCCCCTCCGCGTTTTACCGCATCCATCAAAATATTCTCTGTCGCCATAAAGGGCAGCTCCCGGCGAATATGCTGTTCAATGATTTTGGGATAGACCACAAGGCCTTCCGCTACATTGCGATAAAGCATTAAAACTGCATCAATCGCAAGGAAGCACTCCGGCACCGCCAAACGTTTGTTTGCCGAATCGTCCAGCGTTCTTTCAAACCACTGGGTTGCGGCTGTCATTGCAGGGTTTTGTGCTGTGGCAATGCAGTATCTTGCCAACGAAGAAATGCGCTCACTGCGCATCGGATTCCGCTTGTACGCCATGGCAGAGGAGCCGATTTGGTTCTTTTCAAATGGTTCTTCCACTTCTTTTAAATGCTGCAACAACCGAATGTCATGGCTAAACTTGCTTGCGCTTTGTGCAATACCGCTTAAAACAGATAGTATCTGGCTGTCGAGCTTTCTGGGATAGGTCTGCCCGGATACGGCAAAAACATTTTCATATCCCATCTTTTCAGCAATCATTTGATCCAGCTTTTTCACTTTTTCATAATCGCCGTCAAATAACTCCAAAAAGCTTGCCTGCGTTCCGGTTGTCCCCTTTGACCCTAACAGCTTCGCCTTGGCAAGTTGCTCGTCTACTGCCTCAAGATCCAACAGTAAATCCTGTATCCAAAGGGTTGCACGCTTGCCCACGGTCGTAAGCTGTGCCGGCTGAAAATGTGTAAACCCCAGTGTAGGAACATCCTTATATTCCATGGCAAATTTTGCTAATGCCTGTATGGTGCCAATCAATTTTTTTCGGATGACGCGCAATGCATCGTGCATTAAAATAATATCTGTATTATCTCCAACATAACAGGAGGTTGCGCCCAAATGAATGATCGGTCTTGCCGTGGGACACTGCACACCAAAGGCATGCACATGTGCCATTACATCATGCCGCACCTTTTTTTCCTGTTCCTGCGCTACATCATAATTGATATCGTCCGCCGCTGCCTTCATTTCTGCAATTTGTTCATCCGTCACGGGAAGTCCCAGCGCCTTTTCCGTTTCTGCCAATGCTATCCAAAGCTTACGCCATGTGCGAAACTTTTTATCCGGCGAGAAAATCTCTTGCATTGCAGCGCTTGCATAACGCGATGACAGGGGGCTTTCGTATGTATTCCGCATTAAAATCTTCCTTCCTACCTGTAATATAATACACCGGAGGTAAAGATATTCTGTTCCTTTTCACCCGGAATATTCTTAAATGTATGCAAAGCGGCACGCTCCGAGTGCGCCATTTTGCCCAAAACACGTCCATCCGGACTGGTGATTCCCTCAATGGCCCATAAAGAACCATTGGGGTTATCCGGCATTTCCATCGTGGCCTCGCCCTTTTCATTGACATACTGCGTCGCAATTTGCCCATTCACAATGAGCGACTGCAGAACGGATGCATCTGCCGCAAACCGACCTTCCCCGTGCGACACCGCAACGTGATGTATTTCGCCTACTTTTGTGCCTGCCATCCACGGAGACAGTACAGAAGAAACACGTGTACGTACCATTGTGGATACATGCCGGCCAATGGTATTAAAGGTTAAAGTAGGACACTGCGCATCCATATCCCGAATGTCTCCAAAAGGTACAAGACCAAGTTTAATCAGGGCTTGGAAACCGTTACAGATGCCCAGCATCAAGCCATCTCTTTGTTTCAAGAGTTTCATAACGCTTTCCTTTACCGCAGCATGACGAAATACCGTAGCAATAAATTTGCCGGAGCCGTCCGGTTCGTCGCCGCCACTAAAGCCGCCGGGAAGCATAACAATCTGTGCCTGATTGATTTGCTTTACTAAGGCTTCTATTGAATCAGCAATTGCATTTTCTGTCAGGTTACGAATCAGTACCGTTTCCACCTCTGCACCTGCACGACGAAATGCTGCGGCACTATCATATTCACAGTTTGTCCCCGGAAATACCGGAATGACAACCTTTGGCTTTGCAACCAATGTTTTTCTGACAATAGGGCAGTTTTTCCGGCTATTTACCGTTTCCGCTATGCCTTTGGTAACCGCCTTTGTGGGGAACACCTTTTCAAGCGGTGCCTGCCAGGTCTCTATGGCAGTTTCAAGCGGAATTTCTTCTCCAAAAGCACGAATAACCGGATCCTCTATGGTTTTTCCAATGTATATGCCCTCGTCTAATGTCTGTTCCGTTTCAACAAGAATAGAGCCGTATCTTGCAACAAATACATCCAATTCTGTTTCCAAAGATACGCCGATACGATTGCCGAAGCACATCTTGGAAATAGCCTCAGCGATACCGCCTTTCGTGACAGTGTGCGCACTGCATACTGCTGCACCCAATGTATGATAATATGCTAAATTCTTCTGCAGTTTCTTCATGTCCGGCAGTTGGTTTTCATCCAGCGGTGTTTCAATTAAATATAGTTTTCTGCCGGGCTTTTGCAGCACATTGCAAACCACCTGCCGCACATCCACCGGTGCTACAGCAAAAGCTACCAGTGTCGGAGGTACATCAATGTCTTTAAATGTACCGGACATACTATCCTTGCCTCCAATTGCACCAATTTTCAGTGCTTTCTGTGCATAGTAGGCACCTAAAAGTGCTGCCAGCGGTGCGCCCCACCGTTTCGGGTCCTTCCCGGGTCTTGCAAAAAACTCCTGCAGGGAAAGATATGCCTCGCGGTAATCTGCACCGGCTGCAGTAAGCTTTGTAACACTTTCCACCACGGCGCAAACAGCACCATGGAAAGGACTCTTTGCCGACAGATAGGGGTTATACCCATGTGCCATCACTGTACCGGTTGTGGTTTCTCCCTCCGTCATCGGAAGTTTACCCACCATGCTTTCAGCCGGGGTTAACTGGGTTTCACCGCCAAAAGGCATCATGACAGAGCCTGCACCAATGGAGCTGTCAAACATTTCGGAAAGCCCCTTTTGACTACAAACATTTAGGTCAGAAAGCATAGCGTTCCACCGCTGTGCTATAGTCTGCCCGTCTGTGGGAACAAGTGCGTATAAATCTTTGGTATCTGGCGTTTCCACCCATGCATCGGCTTCTTTTTCCGCGCCGTTTGTATTCAGGAATGCACGATCAAGATCCACAATCTTTTTACCGCGCCAATACATAACGAGGCGTGCTTCTGCAGTTACCTTCGCTACCGCAGTAGCCTCTAAGTTTTCCATTGCCGCTTTTTCCATAAAAGCAGCCTCGTTTTCTTTGGCAACAACAACCGCCATGCGCTCCTGCGATTCACTGATCGCAAGCTCTGTGCCATCAAGCCCTTCATATTTCTTCGGCACCTTGTCCAAATCAATCATAAGACCGTCAGCCAATTCACCAATCGCAACAGATACACCGCCTGCGCCAAAGTCATTGCATCTTTTAATCATACGCGCCGTTTCCTTATCACGGAAAAGACGTTGTATTTTGCGTTCCTCCAAAGGATTCCCCTTTTGTACCTCTGCGCCACAGGTTGCAAGGGAAGATTCTGTATGTGCCTTCGAAGAGCCGGTGGCACCGCCGCAACCATCACGGCCGGTTTTTCCACCGAGAAGAACAATCACATCGCCTGCTGCCGGTGCCTCACGCACCACGTTCTCTGCCGGCGTTGCAGCAATCACTGCACCCAGTTCCATACGCTTGGCTACATAGTTCGGATGGTAAATCTCCTGCACAATGCCGGTCGCAAGTCCAATTTGGTTGCCGTAAGAGCTATATCCTGCTGCCGCGCCTTTGGAAATCTTTCTTTGGGGCAGCTTTCCCGGCAATGTGTCTGCCAATGCAGCACGCGGATCTCCGCAGCCGGTAATACGCATCGCCTGATACACATAGGCACGACCGGAAAGCGGATCGCGAATTGCACCGCCAAGGCAGGTGGCCGCACCGCCAAAGGGTTCGATTTCAGTAGGATGGTTATGCGTTTCGTTTTTAAACATAACCAGATATGGTACTTTTTTACCATCCACATCTGCTTCCACACGAATGGAGCAGGCGTTGATTTCATCCGAAACATCAAGTTTATCCAGATATCCGGCTTTGCGCAGTTCTTTCACTGCAATGGTTGCAAGTTTCATCAGGCAATTGGCTGTGCCATTCTGCCGAAACTCTTGATACGTATCATTTATAATCCCCGCAGGAATACGTACATCCTTTAAATTCGTCAAAAAAGTGGTGTGTCGGCAATGGTCGGACCAATATGTGTCAATCATGCGGATTTCAGTGACAGAGGGATTGCGGCCTTCTTTGCGAAAATAGTCCCGGCAAAAATGCAAGTCATCAGCATCCATAGCCAGCCCCATATCCTCACACATTTTGGCAAGTGCTGCATCCTCCATACTTGTAAATCCATCTATATAGGCCACATCTGCAGGCTCAGGTCTTTCTGCTGTAAGTGTTGTCGGTTTTTCAAGTGTTGTTTCCATTGCTTCTACTGGGTTAATCAGATAGCGTTTTACCGCTTCCATTTCCGCATCGGAAATTTCACCTTCCACAGCAATGATTTTAGCAAAGGAAACGGACGGTTTCTCCTTCCCTGTCAAAAGCTGTATGCACTGTGCCGCAGAATCTGCTCTTTGGTCAAACTGCCCAGGCAAAAAGGTGATCGCAAAATACCGGCCGGACAATGCAATTTCTTCGTCGTAGCAATGATCCACCTGCGGCTCGGAAAGAATCGTTCTTTTGGCCATGTCATATGCCGCATCAGACAGACCTTCAATATCATATCTTTTAATAATACGTACACCGGAAATCGCAGACAGCCCAAGATTTGTCCTTAAATCCTCACAAAGCGCCGCGGCCTCCACATCAATACGTTTTTCTACAAAAACTCTTCTTACCATGCTTCCTCCTATGCAAGTCCAAGCCGTCTGTACACTTCTAAATAAGCGTCCTCAACACCGCCAAGATCCCTACGGAAGCGATCCTTATCCAATTTTTCCATTGTTTCGCTGTCCCAGAAACGGCACGTGTCCGGCGAAATCTCGTCGGCCAGAATAATCTCTCCCTCTGCTGTTTTCCCAAATTCAATTTTAAAATCAATGAGTTCAATACCTACGGTTTTAAAGTAATCCTTCATAACTTCATTGATACGGAATGCCATTTTGGTCAGCTTCTCCACTTCTTCCTTCGTTGCAATTTCTGTTGCAAGAATATGGTATTCGTTTACCATGGGGTCGCCCAGTGCATCATCCTTAAAGCAGAACTCTAACACGGGGCATGCGAGTTTTGTTCCTTCCGCAATGCCGAGACGTTTCGAAAAACTTCCTGCAGCAATATTTCGAATGATCACCTCAAGGGGTACTATTTTCACCTTACGAACAGCGGTTTCACGTTCGCTTAATTCTTCTACAAAATGTGTTGGAACGCCAGCAGCCTCCAAAAGCTTAAACATGTGATTGGACATTCTGTTGTTTACAATTCCCTTTCCGGTAATTGTACCCTTTTTCAAGCCGTTGAATGCTGTAGCATCATCCTTATAGTCTACAATGTAGCATTCGTCATTATCTGTCTTATAAACCTTCTTTGCCTTGCCCTCGTAAAGTAACTCTGTCTTATTCATTGGTTGACCCCTTTCTGTTTGACTTATATACCATTATAATAGTATACCTTGCTTCACCATTAAAGTCAAGGTTTTTACTGAAAAAACCATAAAAGTGCCCACTTTTAACCAGCGAAATGGCAAAGCCTTGCCACGCCCTTTTAGAATAACAAAAATGGACAAACCATACCTATTGGCAGGCTTGTCCATCGTCCCATCTTTGCTTTAGTCTTCTTTTTCTTCTTTTTTCTTTTTAATATACTCTGTAAGCTTCTCAATCGCTGTAGGAATGTAATCCACAAGCTTATCCGGCGCGCCTTGTCCAATGGGCAGAAGCTGTACTTGCCCACCGGATACGACCAAAAATCCTACCGGATGAATGGAAACACCACCGCCTGTGCCGCCACCAAAGTTTGCCTTTTCCCCTTCAGTTGTTTTTACACCGCCGCTAAACTCCGTACCGCCGGCACCAAAGCCGCAGCTTACCCGAGAAATCGGAATAATAACCGTCCCGTCAGAGGTTTCTACCGGTTCTCCAATAATTGTGTTTACGTCTACCATTTCCTTGATATTGCCCATTGCCGTTGCAATCAGTTCTGCAATTGGAGTCATTTTACATCTTCCTTTCGTATTTTTATTAGTAATCCCAGGCAATACAACAGCCGAAGCTGAAATATACCCTTAAAATCTATATCAAATGCCAAGCCGGAGAAATCCGGTTGCACAGACACACGTTGCTTTTTCAAAATAAAATACCGATCCATTTCACCCAGTAGCGTGTATAAAGCCGTATAGGCCGCACCTACTGCAATTCCTGTGTCAGCGGCATCGCCCAGCCCCATCCGGAGATCTATGGAAAAAAGCTTTACAGTAAACTTCTTTTGAAGATACCTCACAATCGAAATGCCCTTTTCAATTGCCGTTTTCACCGTATCTATTGATGGCTTTTCCTTTTGTTTTTCTTCATGTTCCTCCGCTGAAACAGTCCGCTGCTTTTCTTTCTTTTTATTCGCCCCAAGCCGAATCCGCAAAGCACCAATTCCTGCATACAGTGCCACCTCATGCGTTCCGCTTGCATGTATAACACGCATTTCTATCGTTGCCGGAGTGAGAAGAAGGCATACGAACAACAAAATCAAAATCCCGCCAATGATAAATGCCATTTTTCCCCCTCCCTATTCTTCGGTAGTATGTGTTGCCACAGAGCAATTTATACATTTTCTTCCTTCCCGGCGTCTATTGTGGAATCCACTTTAGGAAGTTCTTCTAAAGAATGTAACCCGAAACAGCGCAGAAATTCCTCAGTGGTTACATATAAAATTGGTCTGCCAGGTGCATCCAATCTGCCCGCCTCGTCAATCAGCCCGCGTTCTGCAAGTTTTGTCATGGAGTAGCTGCTGTCCACACCGCGAATCATTTCAACTCGGCTCTTTGTTATCGGCTGATGATAGGCAATCACAGACAGCGTTTCAAGTGCAGAAGCCGAAAGCCCTCTTCTTTTTTTCGGCTCGACCACCATGCGAACCGCATCCGCATAGGTTTCCCGCGTGCACATTTGAAAGGCATCGCCAAGTGCGATAATTTTAATGCCTCTTTCCTCGGCATCGTACCGATCTGCCAATCGTTGTACACTTTCGCGTGCTGCCGCTATTTCGATACCTAATGCCTCTGCAATTTCAGCCACCGTGACCGATTCTCCTGCACCGAATAAAACTGCCTCTATCGCATTTTCAGGCTTCCCTGTCATGACCTTTTCCTCCTAAAAGGATTATTTCTTCCTCTTGCTCCTCTATACACAATTCACCATGACTGACCAGATGCAAAACAGCAAGAAAAGTGGCAATCAATTCATTTTTTGTGGTGATCCCATGAAAAACATCTGTCAAAACCTGCCGTTTCTTTTTTTGAAACATCAGGCGCACATGTTGAATCTTTTCGCTTAGCGAAACCTGCGGCACATGCACAATCTCGCGAAAGGCTGATAGAGGCGGCGGTGCTTTTTCCTCCAGTCTTTCTTCCAATAAGATAAAGGTTTTTACTAACAAATCCACAGGAATTCTGTCATTTTCGATAGGCACATCTGGTAACCGTTCCGGCAATTTAAAATAATTGTCGATAGTACTGAACTGCCGTTCTTCTAACTTCTGTGCTGCCTCCTTGGCTTCCTGATAAAGCCTTATTCTATCAGCAATTTCTTCCCGCGGGTCTTCTTCCTCTTCTTGTATGGGAAGTAGCGCGCGAGATTTGATATACAGTAAATGGGAGGCCATCGCTAAAAACTCTGCCGTAACCTCCATATCCATTTGCGTCATTTTTTCCAAGTATGCAAGATACTGCTCCGTGATCAGACCAATGGGGATATCCGAAAGGTCAATTTTATGCTTTTGCACCAGATGCAAAAGCAAATCCAGCGGCCCTTCAAACACAGAAAGCTTAAATTCTAAGCTTGCCATTTCACTAAACTCCTATCATTGCCTGCACAATACGAATTAAAATTCGAAACAACCTGCTTGCCACAAGGGCAAACGGTTTATCCAACACACCTAAAAACAGCAGAATCATTAAAATCGGCATGGCATAGCGTTCATACATCATTAGCTTGTAATACCATTTATTGGGTAAAAAGTATGCCAAAATCTTGGAGCCGTCCAGCGGCGGAAACGGAATCAGGTTAAACAAACCTAATTGTAAATTCAGCACCATGCCCATTTGAAAAAGGGACAGGAAAAACCACGTTATAGTTCCATTATCCCTTGCATACCGAAGCACAACGCCATATAAGACAGCGAAGAATATGGACATCAAAAAGTTTGATACCGGTCCCGCCAGTCCTACCAGGCTCATCCCGCCTTTCGGATTCTTAAAATAATGCGGATTCACCGGCACAGGCCTGGCCCAGCCGAATCCGACAACCAGCATGCATATTGTTCCCATTAAATCCATATGATGCAATGGGTTTAAAGAAAGCCGCCCGCTCTGTTTTGCAGTGTGATCCCCCAAAAGATATGCCACATAGCCGTGTGCACACTCATGTACTGTTATTGCAAGCAATACAATGGGAATCCGTAAAAGTATTTCACGCAAAGTGGCTCCTAATAGCATTGCGCTCACCTCTATAAATCATTTTTTATTAAATCTTCATAGCTTTCGCGCCGCACGCAAAGCCGCGCTTTTCCCTTCGAAGCCATGACAACCGCCGGCCTCGCTAAACGGTTATAGTTACTGCTCATAGAATAATTATAAGCACCGGTAGATAAAACCGCCAATAAGTCCCCACGCCGGACTTCCGGCAATAAGATATCCCGAATCAAAATATCGCCGGACTCACAACACTTTCCACAAATGGTAACCTTCTCTGTACGCGCAGCATGCGGCTGCAGAGGCAACACTGCATCGTAAGCCGCCTGGTACATAATATATCTTGGATTATCCGCCATGCCGCCATCTACGGCAACATAGGTGCGAATACCGGGAATTTTTTTAACCGTACCGATTGTATACACCGTAATGCCTGCATCTCCGACAATGGACCTGCCAGGTTCGACCATCAAAAACGGATACGGTACACCATATTTTTCGCAGGCCTTTTCAACACCGGATATGGTAGCTCGCATCGCCTCCTGCAAAGGTCTTGGCTGATCTGCCTCGGTATAGCGAATTCCAAAGCCGCCGCCCAGATTGATTTCCGGCAAATAGCGACCGCAGATTTTATGTACATCATCCAAAAGCTTCACCATAAGCTCTGCCGCTGTGATAAAGGGTACATCCTCAAATATTTGTGACCCGATATGGCAATGCACGCCCGCAAGTGCAAGATGCTCCCAGTTTCTCGACAAAAGACGCACTGCATCCCCACTGGCAAGACTTACACCGAACTTGGAATCTTCCTGCCCGGTCTGAATAAACTCGTGCGTATGTGCCTCAATCCCCGGTTTCACCCGAAGGAGTACCTTCGGCGGATTCTTGTACTCTGCTGCCATTGCATCCAAAATAAAAAGCTCTTCTTCACTGTCTGCAACAATTCTGCCAACCCCATTTTCAAACGCCATAGCAAGCTCTTCCGCACTTTTGTTGTTTCCGTGAAAACAAATTTTATCTGCCGGCATGCCTGCTGATAAAGCGGTATAGAGTTCCCCGCCGGAAACCACGTCAAGCCCTAATCCTTCCCGGTGGGCTATGCGGCAAATTTCCTTTATGCAAAAGGCCTTTGAAGCGTAGCATACAAGACCGCCGCCTTTATATTCCTCATACATTGGCTTTGTATAAGCACGCATATTCTGCACAATGTGTTCTTCATCCATAATAAACAAAGGCGTACCAAACTCCTTCGCCAATGCAGAAACATCAGCATCGCCGACTGTCAGTACGCCCTGTTTGTTTGTCTTTAGAATGTCTGTCATACAAACCTCCGCAATACTATCATATTTTTTATAGTATATCACAAAGGTTTGACTTTGTAAAGGCTTATTTTTCTATAATTGTATCTATAATACTCCCCAACGTACGGAATGCTTTTCCGGCACCTTTTTTCATCGCCTTGCTTTGCTTATCCTTAATAGGGTCCATCACCATGCCTGCAAGCGCCCCTATAATTACGCCTGTACACATCCCTGCTGTAAAACACATTTTGTTCATTGTACTACTCCTTTAATTGCAAAATACATGCTTTCCAATTGTCGCAATAACCTCTCTTGTTCGTATCCACTGATTCGTCGCAGTTTTCGGATTGTAATAATAAATAGCGCCGCCCACCGGATCCCAGCCGTTTAATGCATCCCGTGCTGCCCGAATACAACTTTCGGACATATTTGCATGAATCTGCCCGTCCGACACTGCCGTAAAGGCGCCGGGTTGGTAAATAACCCCTGCAATTGTATTGGGGAAAGAGGCATGCCTTACGCGGTTCATGATGACTGCACCGACCGCCACCTGACCTGTATAA
>JAQXGO010000067.1 GCA_029006755.1 Clostridia bacterium
CATGCAGATGAAGCAGGCCAGCGCAGCACGGATGGAGGAATATATCAAAACCGTTTCTGCAGTATAAAAAGTACCATTTCATACCTTCTAAACCCCTTGCAGCCCAAGGGGTTTGGAAGCTGGTAAGGCTAAAAATAAGGCTAAAAACACCCCAAACGCAAAAAAAGAATCCCCAAAGCCTTGCGGCTCTAGGGATTCATTTGGAGGTGACACCCGGATTTGAATTGAACCAGGCGTGTAAAATGCTGTAAAGAGCAATTAACAAAAGCCTGTGTTTTCAATACTTTCAGGGTTTCTACGTAAAATGGTGTAAACAGTTGGAAAAGCTGTAAGGGGTAAAAGATGGGGTAGAAAAACCGGAAAGCATCCTTGAACTGCCTTCCGGTTTCTAAGTACTTATCTGACTATCATAGACTGAATATTTGCTATATCCAGTGGACTTAAATCACCGATTTTGTATTTTAAGTCGTGAGGATACAATTGCAATATTTTTCTGATTCTAACGGTTGTCGGTTTTTTTAAGCCAACAACCGCCCAGTCCTTCAAATCGTAATCTCCTGGTCTAGACGTTCCTGTCATCTTAAGACAGATGGCATAAGTTGTCTTGTCTTCGAGGATCAGCACAGGCCGGGATTTCACTATCGGAGAATCCTCAAATTTGACTTCAGCCGCCCATACCTCCCATGCGTTATAGCTCATCCCAGTCGTCTCCCTCGTCTTCGTCCTTAGGGAGAACTAAATAACCTTCGTGATCCCTAGTTCCTATCACTTCAAGATTATCTACGGAGAACACTTGCTCAAAGGATTTCAGCTTGTTTTCTGGTTTTCTAAAGAAATTTTCCATAGCCGCAGCTGTAATCTCATTATTTTGCCCTTCGACATAAGCATTACTCCACGGAGTATTGGGTTGGTGCGTCATGGAAACAAGAGCACTTGCGGTGTATGCACCATACTCTCGCAAAATATCAGCAAGCAAAATCTGCTCATCTCTAGTAAACTTGTTCGGCGCATATCCATCATCCACAGCAGAAATGGGATTCCTACCGCAAACCCTATACTTCCTGTAAATAGCAGGAACGACCGGTCCATAATCCCACGCCTCAATGGTATCGCTAAAAAGAGGCGTCCCATATCTGGCTAAATACTGTCCCTGTGCAAAAAAGAGCAACTTATTTAACCACAAGTTTGTCATGTGTTCTTCTTCACTTTTGTTCGCCCAGTCAACAAAGAAACTGGCGACATCGTTGACATTTGCCATTGTTCCACCTCCCTGTCTATTCTTTCGCTTCGCATGCATATGGAATAGCTTCCCCACTGTTGGAATATCTCATACACTCTGCATTACACCATTATATGCACAAGCTCGTGCGAAGCTGCTTAGTATAATAGAAAAGTCCGAAAAAGTCAAGGAAAACTTTTCTCAATGTGATTATATGCTTGAAAAACATTTCCGTCAATGTTTTTTTTCCATTTTTACAAATTTGTAATTCTTGGCCGTCTCAAAAACAGTATGCACTTATGACTGCAAGCGGCCAAGAATTGCACGTTTGCATGCAACAAACTCAAAAAATTTTGCCGGGGATGTTACTCCCCGGCTTTTTCCTGATCCATCAATAAAATCTCCAATTCTTCTACCTTGCGCCTGTATTCATCTGTACGGACAGCAGACAAGGCAGCGTTACAGGCGTAAAGAAGCGTATTTGCAGCCTTTGGGTCAATCTCCCCATTAAGCACCATGTTAGCAATCCGTGAAATTGCTTTCCGTACTTCCTCCGGCGTGGATAGTTTCAAGGTTTTTCTTCGTGCCATAAGATCACCAACCTTCAAGCACGCCAAGACCTCCAACAGATTCAAAGATTTCTCTTAATCTATCTTCTGAAACGTCATGGTAAGCAAGCTCAATAAGCTGCTCCGTGGTCATTTTGTCAAGCGCTTCAGCAAGTTCTTTCTGCTTCTGTTTTTCATCGTTAATCTGCAATTTTGCCTTTGCTAATGTTAGCAATCTATCAATTTTCCCCATTTTTACACACCCTCCGGGAATGGCAAATCGTCAATAATGATATTGATGTTTTCAGAGTTTAGATATTTCGCCGCAACAGCTTCACAAGCTGCTATCGCTTCTTCTTGCGTGTCATGCTCTGAATAGAAGCCTTCACCGCCTGATCCTGCTACTCCGTCCCATATAGTGCCGGAAGCCGTGAATTTCTTCTTTTCAGGGTCATAATCAACAAAACCAAGAATCCGTTTTCCTTTCCCGTTTGCTGCTGTTTTCGCAATTCTAAGCAATCTGTTGATGTGCTGCATAGTTTACCTCCGAAATCAAAGAACGGGGCGCACAGGCCAATCTAATGCAGCTCCATCAGGAAAGCGGAATGGTTGCTTATCAGCTTGTACCAACCAAAAACAGCAAAGCCCGCACGATTACAGCCGCGCCCTTTGTCATGGAGCAGTTGAAGAAGCACAAGGTCACACAGGCAAAGCAACGTCTCCTAGCTGGCGAATTATGGCATCGTAGCGACCTTGTATTCACGGATGCACTCGGAAACCATCTGACAAAGCCAACGCTATACCGTGCTTTTAAAAAGGCCGCTGCGTCCATTGGACGGCCTGACGCACGGTTCCACGACCTTCGGCACAGCTACGCCGTTGCCGCCATCCGCTCCGGGGACGATATCAAGACCGTGCAAGGCAACCTGGGCCACGCCACCGCAGCATTCACTCTGGACGTTTACGGACACGTTACCGACCAAATGAAGCAGGACAGCGCCAACCGCATGGAGGCATTTATCAAGAGCGTTTCCGGCTCCTGAAATGGGGTACAAAATCCTGTAAGGGGTAAATGAAGGGATAAACGGCTCAAAACAGGCATAAGAAAAGCCCTGTAACCATTGCAGTTACAGGGTTTCTTTCTGGAGGAGACACCCGGATTTTAAAAGGGGAATCAGGCTTTTGCAGACAATAGACATAACACTTCGCTATGACACCAACAAATATATTTATATTATATGCGGCTATCAGAA
>JAQXGO010000068.1 GCA_029006755.1 Clostridia bacterium
CATCATTTTTCTAACCGTTGCAAATTCCGAATAATGCCAATGCAACATATCCCTTTCCAGATCAAACTGCTTTAAAAACTCCGTAAACGTTCGAATGTTGTCTTGGTTCCACGGAATGATTGTGTCCATGTTTTCCAAACAAATCTCCTCTGGAATTCCAACCACTTCACAGTACCTTGATAAAAGCTTCGAGTTCACACATCCCGCATCAAATTCTTCTGTTTTAGCATCCCATTCCTCCTGATCGCAGGACAAATAGTCAATTAACGCATTCCTTCCGTTCTCATACAAGTATTTTGCCAGTTTTCCGGCCACCATAGCCGTAGCCTTACTGGTTCCAACAAAGAAATGATATTTCCCCGGATCTCCTACAAATTCTCCCGAAAGATCACAATGAAACTGGATTTTTTTGCCTACTTCATATGTATATCTACCACTCGCATCCGCTTTATCACCGGTTACCCCATATATAAAATCTAGGTTTGCCGGACAATGCGTCCTTCCATCATTGGAATCCGAGCAAAACATCAAAACATTTTTTTCCTTAAGTTTACCGCTTAATTCGATAAAATCATTTTCGTATTGACTACTGCAAGTCAAGCTCATTACCACAATATCAATATCTTCTTTCAAAATCATATTCAGTGCTTCAAGTAATACGCTCCCGGCAGAAACATCCTTCTCATCAAACACATCATATATGTGAAACGCCAACGGAATATCCCCTGCATATTTCAGCACTGTGTTTACCACCAATGTTCCATGACTGATTTCACCCGTTTCAATCGGATTGCCATCTCTGCAAATTTCTAGCTCCCATTGATTTGAATCCATTTGATTCTTTAAATGAAGAGTTGTATATTCGCATATTCTTGCCGTCTCACACAGAAGGTTCGTTACAAGCCCACTGTCAATGACTGCTATATGAATTTCCTTATTCATGAAAAGCTTTTCCATCCTTTATACGTATCACCCTGTCTGCCTGTTTCGCAATTTCTTCATTATGTGTAATCATAATTAAGGTCTGACCGTATTTTTTACAGGTTTCTTTCAAGAGTTTTAACACTTTATTACTAATCTCCGAATCTAGATTACCGGTAGGCTCATCTGCCAAAACCATCTTGGGCTTATTGGACAATGCTCTCGCAATCGCAATTCTTTGCTGCTGTCCTCCGGACATTTGTGACGGAAGTCTTTTCTGTAACGCTTTTATTTCCAAGCATTCCATAACCTCATCCATATATTCTTGATCCATTGTTTGCCCATCAATCAATAAGGGCATTTCAATATTTTCGATTGCAGTTAACGAAGGCAAAAGGTTAAAAGCCTGAAATACAAACCCCACATCACTTCTTCTATATTTTGCAAGCTCGTCATCTGAATACCCTGCAATATTTACCCCATCAACCAGTACTTCTCCCTCTGTAGGGTTATCCAATCCGCCAAGGATGTGTAACAATGTACTTTTTCCGGAACCGCTTGGACCAAGTATTACAACAAATTCTCCCTTTTCAATCTCAAGCGAAAGATTATTTAACGCATACACTTTATCTGTTCCCTGTGAATACACCTTATACAATGATTTCAGTTGAATATAACTCATACGCATCCTACCTCCATTCTATTCCCGTACAATTCCCATTATATTCTTGGAAAACTCATGACTTCCTTTTATCAGACAAATCAAGTAGTTCATTCCATAAACCATTAGGGAACTTAGTGTTGCAACTCCTAAAAGTTTTAACAGATTGATCTCCTGTCCAATCATAGACACTACTCCGAAGGCAGTGATTACGCTAAGCGGTAATGCAACCAAAACAGCTTTTTCCACCACAATCATTATTTCAAATATAATCAAGCGTAGAATATCTTTACGGCTCATTCCTAACGACATCATAATTCCATACTCACGCATACGCGTTTGGATGTTAATACTGATATTGCATGCAATGTTCACAACAGTCATAAGACCCACACAGAAAACAAGATAAATCGCAATACAGATAATGGACTGTAATTGGGTACGCGCATCCGAATTACTTTCTTTCAAATTTACGGAATACATTACAATTCCATTATCCTGCAAATATCTTTCCACCTGGTTTAGTCCCAAAACCTTTTCATTTGTCGATACAAATATTGTGTTATAATTCAAAGCGTCAAGATATTCTTTGGCAGCGGCCTCATTCAAAATCAGATACACTCTTTTGGCTGCCGGCATGTCTTCACTGTAAATATCCTTATAAACCACTGCATCAACTGGGAAATATCTCTCCTGCTGTTGTTTATCATATAAAATAACCGGATCCGCCAAAACAGGCTCATTCGACAACCGTAACACGGTGGCTTTTCCCTGCGTCTCATCATATTTCACATTATTTTCTTCACAAATTCTTAAAAACAAGCTATCTGTATAAACTCTTGTTTCCACTAGTGTATCTGCATTTATGACTGCATCCTCTTCCTGAAAGAATTCATAAACCGCACTTCTGGAAGCTTCTACATTTTCCACTCCTTTTAATCCGGCAATCCTATCCAAATCTTCCATAGTCAAAAAGGAATTCTCATTGTCCCCGAAAAATTCGTAATCAAACTGATTTCCCTTTTTCAGTGCATCCATATCAAATAAATCCACATTGCATAAAATAGTTACAATGGTACAAATCAAAAAAGACATTACCAAAACAGTGATAGCCGTATAGAGACTTCGCCATTTATTACGCACCAAATTTCTTTTTCCCAAAAATGGAATCAATGTTTCTTTTTTGTTTCTTTCTTTTTGCTTTGCAATTTTTCCTTCTCCTTTGTATTCGATTGCCGCCAAAGGAGTCATTCGAAGAATCTGAATCACCACTCTACTGTAGACAATCAACATAATCAGGAAAATCAATAACGTGCTTTGCACAAAAGAAGCCACATTGAAATGCCACTGCATATCCACTACATCGGAAATAACAAATCCTCCCAGAAATCGAGTCATAAGAACCTGTCCAAATAATTTTTCAAAAATTACATACAAAACAAACCCGATTCCCATACCGCTTGTAAGATAAAGCAATAAATTCAAAAACAAACCGCAAAATAACTGCTTTTTATTCAACCCAATGCATCTCATCAGTCCAAGCTGCTTTACCACATGAACTGCAGTCATCTGAAACATATTAAATAATAGAGCAAAGGACGTAATCGCAATAAAAATACCAATGTAACGAAAAACATTTGCGAAAGAACTAGTCGCCCCATCTCGATCCTCTATCATTTGTAAACGGGTAGGGTTCACAACCACCTTCATGCGAAGTTCGTCATTTAAATCTGACAGCAGTCCCATAATGCTATCTATACTTGTCTCTTCGGCACAAACCATTGCCGCGTATTTTCCCTGGTAATGCATTTTCTGCAATGCCTGATTTGCTCCCTGCAAATCAGTAAAGCCATACAGTTCATACCCCCCATTATTTTCAGGCGCAAAAAAACCACATATTCTATAACATACCTTTTCATTCTTCATTGTTTCCTGAGAAAATCCGGAAAATTCAATCTCATCTCCAATTTTATACTCTTTGTCAAAGTAACTCTTAAATCGATGGTCTAATACAATTTCATTCTTTTCTTGGGGAAATTCGCCCTCTGTTATATCGAGGCGATATATCTTCTCGCAGTCACCCTCCATACCGATTGCACTGATATAAAACTCACTGCCCGGCGCATCCATCAGGAAGGTGCCCGTGGCAATCATACGTGACGCCCCTGGATTTTTTTGAGAAACAAAATCCAAATATTCTTTCGCATCCTGATAGCTCAGATCTGCTATCATATAATCATATTGAGAAGTTTGATACAACGCTTGATAAAAAGATTTTTCAACATTTTCACTGGTAGCGGATATTGCCGACACCACAGTAATAACGAATGCCGTCATCAGAATAATCCATTTTGTATCATTGGACTTCCAAAATATGCTTTTCAATATTCGAAGATATAGAACAATTCTCTGTTTCATAGATACCTCTGTTTATCATAAATACCTACGGGATGGCCTATATCCATCCCGTAGATTGCAGCAACAGCTTTATTGTAAAGCCTTATACAAAGTTTATCAATAGATTAATTAAAACCAAATAGTATACTTAGCTGTTTTGGTTTGATAACAAGGGGGAAAGATATTGAAGCGCCGCCTTATCTCCCAATGTTTTCAATCTCCACTCGGTGCAATCATAGTTGCATGCATCAAAATGTTCATCACTAAAAGGAATCCACTGCTTCTGCACATCATTCTTCTCTTTAAAACTGATTTTCTTAATTTCCATTTCCTTCTCCTTAAATATATGTTTAAATTTTGTTACTGCACCACTTCATGTTTTCGAATTGACAGATAATCGGAACAGGTTTATTTAATTCCGATAGTAACGACCAATTCAAATAGCGACACTTGTACGACAAACAATATTTAGCATTATCGCATCCATCGCACTCCGGCATCGGTTCTACGTAGTTTTTTTGCAATACCTTAATCTTTTTCCGATTGAGGCCATTCCAAATATCACCGATGCAAAATTGCTTCTCATTTACCACGAAAGAGCATGGATAGAGCAATCCATTCACATAGATATGAAAATTCGAAATGCCACCTTTACAGGTACAATTCTCATGATAATCTTTCTCTAGAATAGAAATATTTCTTAAATCTTTATCCGCAAAGGATGCCAATATTTCCTGCAATTCTGCAAGTTTCTCATCTGACCAGTCTTGATCAAAATAGTCCGGTGCGAACAAAACACTTATATCTGGGTCCTCCTTCAAAAAATCCTCCACAGAATCCGCCAAATATCTAAAATTTCCGCTGTTTAATGTAGCCCTAACTCTTACATTGTCCAATCCGCACGATTTTAACAATTGGTAAGCCTTCTGAATTCTGTGATAGGTTCCATCGCCTTTTCCATCAATACGATTCATGTCATTGGCCTTTTCGCACCCATCCCAACTTAGCGAAACAAACACCTCTCCTTAAATATATGTTTAAATTTTGTTACTGCACCACTTCATGTTTTCGAATTGACAGATAATCG
>JAQXGO010000069.1 GCA_029006755.1 Clostridia bacterium
GTATCTGTGCCTTGCCCCACATGGCTGCCGGGATGAAAGTTGTATAAACTACCGGGTAAGTATTCTAACCGTTCCAAGTCGTCTTTTATCGTACGTATTGCGAAAGACCGAATGCCTTCATCCTTGGAGCAAGCATTCAGTGTATAAGGTGCATGCACGAGCAATGGACCGAAATTGTTCTCTTTGCAAAGTTTGACAAGAGCAGCAGCATCGTCAATATCTAAAGGGCGTGCGCTGCCGCCACGCGGATTGCGTGAAAAAAACTGAAATGTATTTGCGCCAATGGATAATGCAACATGTCCCATAGCAGCTAAGCCGCCGGAAGATGAGAGGTGACAACCAATTATAAACATATTTTCTCCTTGTTTAGTGAAATTCTTTTACTTGAAAGCTTTTGCAAATAGAGGCTCTTGCCTCTGCTAAATCGCGGAAGGTGCCGCAGGCGATCATTTGTGCCATTAAATTGCCAAGTGCCGTGCCCTCACTTGGGCCGGCATATACAGGAAGACCTGTGCTGCGCGCAGTGAGTTCATTTAAGTAACCATCTTTGCTTCCGCCACCCACAATGTGAATACAAGTGTATTTTTTGTTTGTCAATTTTTCAAGACCTTTTATGGCTTCGGCATATTTATGTGCAAGGCTTTGATATACGCACTGCATGAGTTCGCCTACAGAAGAAGGAACCATTTGCCCGCTCTCTTTACATGCGGTTTTTACACTCTCAATCATGGATGCAGGGGATAAAAATACTTCCTGGTCCACATCAATAATGGAAGGGAAACGCGTACATTCTCTAGCGAATGCCTCTAGCTGTGCATAGGAATAGTTGTTGCCGGTTGCATGTCCTATACCTTTACCTTCAACGTAGGAAACGCCGTTTAGTTCCCGTCGAATAGATTGAATCATCCATAGTCCCATGATATTTTTTAAGTAGCGATAACGGCAAGCATAGCCGCCCTCATTCGTAAAGTTTTCAAGCATGCTATCCGTGTTTGTGAGGGCAACTTCGTTTTCAACCCCCAAAAGACTCCATGTTCCACTCGAAATATAAACAGAAGTATCGTTTTGGGCCGGTACAGCCATAAAAGCGGATCCGGTATCATGCGTGGGCGGTAAAACAACTGTTGCAGAAAAACCGACCGACTTTTCAATTTCTGCAGAAAAAGGGCCTACTGTTGTTCCGGGCATTTGGATTTCCCCAAATAAATCATGAGGAACGCCAATGGCATCCAAAACATCAGTATCCCAGCATTTATTTACCGCATTAAGCATTGCGGTTGTACTGGCAATTGTATATTCATGCATCATAACCCCGGTTAAAAGATAGTTTAAATATTCCGGCACCATGAGGAAATGCGCCGCCTTTTTGATTTGTTCCGGATGCGAAATGGTTTGAGAGAGAAGTTGGTAGGCTGTGTTATAGGGTTGATACTGAATACCGGTTTTTGCATATAAATCAGCAAAGGACATTTTTTCTTCCAGCTTTTTCTTCATGCCCTCCGTCCGTTTGTCACGATAGGCCACAGCGTTGCCGCATAGATTGCCGTCTGCATCCAAAAGTACATAATCAACTCCCCAAGTGTCAATGCCGACAGTTGCAGGAATTTTCCCAATTTCTTTGCATTTCTGAAGCCCTTCTTTAATCGATGAAAACAGCATATCTAAATTCCAGCAATCAAAGCCGTCTTTATATGTCTGTACATTATCAAAACGATACACTTCTTCTGTCTTTATTTTCCCATTTTCCACCGAACCTAATATATGCCGGCCGGAAGAGGCACCAATATCTATGGCGAGATGATAAGTCATACGAATACCCTCCTAATCATTTATACTTTCATTATATATCTCCATAAGTGGCTTGTCAAGAAAATAAAGGGAATATATAAGAATTTATAAATGTATGTGTTGCAATGATGTGTGACAAAAAAGGAAAATAAAAGTAGCGAATAGAGGAAACCCGTGTTAAGGTAGAGTCTGTCAAGACAAAACCGAAAGGCAGGTCATCCTATTCGCTATGCATAAGATATGCGGTTTAAGCAAGCAGTAATTGACTATTCTTGGAAACACGGTGCAACAAAGGCGTCAATCCGCTACAAAATCAGCCGCTAAAATATTGATCGCTGGCGGACGGCTCCCATCGGCCCCACAGCCATCCGAATCAGCATACCGAAGAAGAAATCGAATTCGTCAAAAATATGCGCCGCCGAAACCCGCATGTGGATTGGATTGTCTTTTGGGTGAAGCTGCAACAGTGCGGCTATACACGCTCGATCTCCGGGCTGCACAAGCTGCTATGACGGATCGATGGAAATCCGATGAAACTTCCCAACCCCAAACAAATCCCCAAACCGTATGAACAGATGCAATATCCCGGTCAGCGTTTGCAAATTGACGTGAAATTCGTTCCAAGCGCTTGTCTTGTTGGGGATGTAGCACAAGAAAAGTTTTATGGACAACGAATATTTTACCACAAAAAACCGACCTCCCATTCGTTAGATTTTTGGTCTAACTTTTGGGGGTCGGTACAATGAGACGTCCTTCTTTCTATACTTCAAAAACCATTTCTCCAAAATAGGCAGGCACGTGAAAATCAGGTTCATCTACCAGAATCGGATTCCACATTCCATAATGCTCATATTTTGTTAAATCTCCACATTTGCATAAGTTTGCCCTTAAGCCATCTTGAACAATATCTAAATCCCCGTAGTATTTCTTTAAAAACGCAAAGGGAATCTGATAGCTAATTGTCCACATCTCGTCTTGATACGTTTCGGCATTCTTTACTGAAGAAACAATTTCAAAGGCATCATCTACTGCAACACTTTCGCGGTTTTCCCTTTCCTCACCGAAGCCTAAAAGCATTGTACCCAGCACATTGGTTTCAAAATTAAAGAAATATTTACTTGACTTCGGCCGCATGAAAAACTCCACGCAGCTATCTTCACACACCATCTCATTATGTATTTTATGCGTGCCGCGTATTTCTTTTTCAAATGACCAGAAACGTATATAAATGGCTTTTGCATCATAACAAAGCGCTGCACAAACCCTTGGTCTGTACGCATTATCCATCCAGGAATACGTGTCAATTTCTGCCTTCTCGAGCTTATCCCAATCGATTCCGTTTCCGTCAACCTTACGAATCACGTATTTTTTCATGCTAACCCCCGAAATAATTCTTTATTTTATCAGAAAATTTCTGCTTGTTTTTATAGTTTTTCATTCCTAAAGCATCAGCAAACTTCTTTAAAAGTTCCTTTTGCTGTGCGGTTAAATTTTTAGGCACTTCTACCTGTACATATACAAGCTGGTCACCTCTGCCTCGACCATTCAGATGCGGAATTCCCTTTTCACGAAGACGAAATACCGAACCATTTTGCGTACCTTCCGGCACCTGATAGCGTACCTTTCCGTCCAGTGTAGGTACTTCCATTTCCGCTCCAAGCGCAGCTTCTGCAAAAGTTATGGGCATATGACAAATAATATCATCGCCACGCCTTGTAAAGATCGAATGTTCCTTGACCGTAATCTGCAAAATAACGTCTCCTGCAGGGCCGCCGCGTCTACCATGATCACCTTCGCCACGGATTGAAATGGCTTGCCCATCTGCAATCCCTGCGGGAATCTTTACAGTAATTTTCCGATTGTGCCGCACCTGTCCATATCCATGACACGCACTACATGGTTCCTTAATAATTTTTCCTGTGCCACGGCAAGTATCGCAGGTACGTGCTGTGCTCATAAATCCCATGGACATACGCACTTGTCCCGTACCATGACATGTAGGACAAGTCTCAGGCTGTGTGCCCTTTTTTGCACCGCTGCCACTACATTCATTACAATTCTCCATACGCATTACATGGATGGTCTTTTCAACGCCAAAGGCAGCTTCTTCGAAGCTTACAGTGATTTCCTGCTGAATGGTGCGACCCTTTTCTGCGCGATTTCTGCTTCTTCCACCAAATCCTCCGCCAAAAATACTTCCAAAAATATCCTCGACGTTAATATCAAAGCCGCCAAAACCACCACCATATCCACCGCCAGCAGCTGAAGGATCAACACCTGCATGACCAAACTGATCGTAACGGCTTCTCTTTTCCGGATCACTTAAAACCTCGTATGCTTCATTCACTTCTTTAAACTTAGCTTCTGCATCCTTGTTGTCTTTATTGAGATCAGGGTGATACTGCTTTGCCATGCGACGAAATGCTTTTTTCAGTTCGTCTGCGCTCGCACCTTTTTCAACGCCTAAAACCTCATAATAATCTCTTTTTGCCATACTTTCTACAAAACCCCCGAACGGCTGTATCGAGTCTTTCTATGACTCGATACAGCCCTACCTTGTGTTTTTATTTATTTTCCTCATCATCGACTACCTTGTAGTCTGCATCATACACATTTTCACCCTGTGCAGAATCGCCTCCCGGTGTGGGTCCGCCCGGAGCGGCACCCGGGTTTGCATTCTGATAAAGCTTTGCAGAAATTTCATAGAATTTTTGCTGTAATGCCTCAGTTGCTGTCTTAATTGCATCCGTATCGGTACCTGTAAGTGCAGATTTGAGGCTATCCACCAGCGGCTGAATTGCATTCTTATCTTCTTCGGTAAGCTTGTCACCCAGTTCTTTCATGGTTTTTTCCGTTTGATATACAAGTTGGTCGCCGTTGTTGCGAACGTCAATTTCTTCTTTTTTCTTTTTATCTTCTGCGGCGTACTTTTCAGCGTCTTTTACAGCCTTATCGATATCCTCGTCAGAAAGATTGCTGGAAGCCGTAATAGTAATATCCTGTACGTTTCCTGTACCCATATCCTTAGCGGATACATGCACAATACCATTAGCATCAATATCAAAAGTAACCTCTATCTGCGGTACGCCGCGGGGTGCTGACGGAATACCATTCAGCGAGAAGCGCCCCAAAGTCTTGTTATAGGCAGCCATTTCGCGTTCACCCTGCAGAACATGAATTTCAACGCTGGTCTGTCCATCTGCCGCAGTAGAGAAAATTTGGCTCTTCTTTGTAGGAATAGTAGTATTTCTTTCAATTAGTTTTGTGAAAACACCGCCAAGTGTTTCAAGACCAAGTGATAAGGGCGTTACATCTAAAAGAACTAAATCCTGCACATAACAGGATAATACACCGCCCTGTATGGCTGCACCAATTGCAACACATTCATCTGGATTAATTCCCTTATGTGGCTCTTTCCCGGTTAATCCCTTAACAGCGTCATAAACTGCCGGAATACGGCTGGAACCGCCGACCATTAATACTTTGTCTACTTGACTGCCTGTAAGACCGGCCTGCTGTAATGCATCTCTTGCAGGTCCCATCGTCTTTTCAACAAGATCGGCTGTGATTTCATTAAATTTTGCACGTGTTAAAGTGATATCTAAATGCTTAGGTCCAGAACCGTCTGCCGTGATAAATGGTAGGTTGATATTGGAAGTCGTAACACCGGAAAGCTCAATTTTTGCCTTTTCAGCGGCTTCCTTAAGGCGTTGTACAGCCATTTTATCATTACGCAGATCTATGCCATTTTCCTTTTTAAATTCATCGCAAAGGAAATCCATAATACGTGCATCAAAATCGTCACCACCCAAGCGGTTATTACCGCAAGTCGCTAAAACTTCAAATACGCCGTCACCAATTTCCAGGATCGAAACATCAAACGTACCGCCGCCAAGGTCATAAACCATGATTTTCTGATCCTTTTCTTTATCCATACCATATGCAAGCGCTGCGGCTGTCGGCTCATTGATAATACGCAGAACCTCAAGACCGGCAATCTTCCCGGCATCTTTTGTTGCCTGGCGCTGTGCATCAGAGAAATATGCCGGAACAGTGATAACGGCCTGGCTCACGCTTTCACCGATATAACTTTCTGCATCAGCTTTCAGTTTTTGCAGAATCATAGCGGAGATTTCTTGCGGTGTATACTTCTTGTCATCGATATTCACACGAAAATCTGTACCCATTTCTCTTTTAATAGAAATAACTGTACGATCCGGATTTGTAATCGCCTGTCTTTTTGCCACCTGACCAACAAGGCGTTCGTTATCCTTTGTAAATGCGACAACGGATGGTGTAGTACGTGCGCCTTCTGCATTCGCAATAACAACCGGTTCGCCACCTTCCATGACTGCAACACATGAATTTGTTGTACCAAGATCAATTCCTATAATTTTTCCCATTCTATATTCCTTCTTTCTTAAAATTAATTAGCAACTTTAACCATACTGAAACGAAGAACTTTATCTCCAAACTTATACCCTTTTTGGAATTCCTCAACAATGGTTTCGTCATCTATCGTTTCATCTTCAATATGCATAACCGCATTGTGTACTGCCGGGTCAAACTTTTCACCGACAGCCGGAATTTCCGTAACGGTCAATCCCTTTAAAATATCTTGCAATTGCTTCGTTATCTTATCTACACCCTGTCGCATGGGACTATCTTCCGGTTCTTCCACTACAGCCTCGGAAAAGCGTTGCAAATTATCCACCAGCGGCAAAAATGCTATAACAGCATCAGCACGTCCGTCCGAAAACAATGTTTCTTTTTCCTTTGCAGTGCGTTTTCTGAAATTATCAAATTCTGCCGTAAGGCGAAGTAGCTTGTCCTTATATCGTGTTAGTTCATCTGCCTTTGCATCATCTGCCTTTGCATCATCTGTCATTGCTTCATCTTCCATTGTTTCCTCAGAAGCACATGCATCTGTTTCCTCAACGGAATCGATTGTCTTTTCTTCTTCACACATTCTATTCATCTCTCCTTTTATCAATCAGAAAATGCAGCATCTCCGTCACCATTCCAAGTGATGCTACGACTTTCTGATAATGCATTCTTGTAGGGCCAATAATACCTAAACCTCCGCATCGGCCATCTCGATTATAATAATTTGCAATGACCACACTGGAATCCTTTAAATCTTCATCCGTGTTTTCGTCACCAATCGTGATTCTCACAACGCCATTCTCCGGAAAACCCGAAATCATGCGATAAAGGCTATCTCTTTTATCCATAAAACTGATAAGCCTTTTCGCACGCTCCAAGTTCTTATACTCAGGATGGTCGAAGATTTTCCCTACACCGCCGGTATAAACACATTTCAGAGGATTATCTTCAAAGCAATCCGAAGCAATAACCGTATAATTCGTCATCCGCGAAATAAAGTCTGATGCGGCAACAATCAGATTCTCCATATCGCGCATCTGTTCGAGAAATTCTTCCTGCATTCTACGTCTTTCTTGTTCCTTTAACGCATAGGGCGCCATGGAATTTACATAAAATCGGTAACCGCGAACAGATGGAATTCTACCGGCTGAGGTGTGAGGTTTATCTAAATATCCCCATTCTTCAAGCTCTGCCATCTCATTTCTGATGGTTGCAGTGCTGCAGCCGGCATCATATTTCTTTGCAATCGAAGCTGACCCCACGGGTTCTGCAGTATTAATGTATTCGCTGACAATTGCATTTAAAATCAGCCGTTTTCTTTCACTCATCTCCATAGTATCACTTCTTATTCAGTATTAGCACTCACCTCCTCGGAGTGCTAATACTAAGATATCACTTTCCCATAAATTTGTCAAGAGATAATTGTAAAAAAATAAATATATTTACACTTTCTTTATATTTCCCCTTTTCTTTAAAATAATAAGAACATTTTTCTGTATATTATGCACAGCAATAACAGTAAATTCTTGACACTTAAGTGTAACAATGGTATAATAAGGAATAAGAAACTCAAAATTTAAACAGCGCAAAATGCGCAGGAGGGATTGACAGATGAAAAAATTATTCAACCTGTTCCTAATCTTTGTTTTACTGATTTCCGGATGTGCAAGTAAAAAAACCGTTGCACCGGTCGAGAGTGAAACTCCCCCTACTTCATTAAATGAAGCTGTTGCAACAGAAAATGAATTTGTAAAATCTTATAGAACCTCGCAGCATAGACCTATTGCAATTATGGTGGATAATGACAATAAAGATGCTTGGCCGCATGCCGGTCTGCAGGACGCCTATCTGATTTATGAAGTGCCGGTAGAAGGTGGCGCAACAAGATTGATGGCTGTATTTAATGAAAAAAACACTGATAAAATTGGTCCAATCCGTTCTTCCCGTCACTATTTTCTCGATTATATGTTAGAGCACGATGCAATCTATACACATTTTGGATATAGTCCAAAAGCTATGCATGACATTCCTGCATTAGGTGTCAATAACATCAATGGTGTTATCGGTAGTGATAGCGGCGCATTTTGGAGAGAAAATAAATATATAGGTGACTATCATAGCGCCTATACTTCTATGGAAAAGATAAACAACATGATTCGTACAAAAGGATACCGCACGGACAGACAATCCGCACCGTTGCAGTATAATGATGAAGATATAGCTTTGAACGGCTCTGCCGCTACAGATATCACGATTCCGTACTCCGGATTTTATAGAAGTGGTTTTTGTTATAATGAAGAAACGTCCGCCTACGAAAAGTACATGAATGGCAGTACACATGCCTTGCAAGGAGACGCTTCCTTATCGGTAAAAAACATTATTATTATGACCGTAAAATGTTATTCTTTAGGTGATGGTTCTGCACGTCTTAACATTGATACCGTAGGCAATGGCAAAGGCTTTTATATTACCATGGGACAAGCTGTGCCGATTACCTGGGAAAAGTCCTCCCGCACAGCAAAGACAATCTGGAAGGATGCAGCAGGGAAAGAAATTACTTTGAATCCAGGACAAACTTGGGTTATGATTACACCAAGCACAGTAAATACTTCTATTCAATAAAGGACTTTTTATGCAAAAAAACGATCTGATTACTTGTGAAATAATTGCCTATGGGTGCAGCGGCGAAGGCATTGCTAAGCCGGACGGTTTCACCCTGTTTGTTCCCTTTGCGGCGGTCGGAGATATCTGTCGTATTCGTATTTTAAAGGTTTTAAAAAATTATGGCTATGGGAAAATACATGAGATAATAACACCTTCTCTCCACCGCATAATTCCTCCTTGCCCCGTTTTTGGCAAGTGTGGCGGCTGTGCGCTTATGCATGTGGATTATAAAACCCAGCTTGCATGGAAACGCGAACGCGTGCAGGATGCCCTTTGTCGAATTGGTGGACAAACAAACATTGCGATTGCGGAAACTGCATATAATGGCATCACAATGCGATATCGTAACAAAATTCAAATGCCTGTTGCCGCCGGTAAAGACGGAATCATTGCCGGATTTTATGCTCCAAACAGTCATCGTGTTATTTCAACCGATAACTGCCTTCTGCAATCTTCCCGCTGTGCATTAGCTATCCGTGCAGTTTTGGCTTGGATGCATAAGTACAAAATAGCTCCCTATGATGAAGAACGACATACGGGAATCGTGCGGCACATATATGTGCGAGAAAGCACCACCCAACAGATGGTTTCCCTTGTCACAAACGGTTCTCGTTTGCCCCATGCAGAAGACCTTATTTCAGCCATGCAGGCCATCGGGGTTACAACGCTTTTGCAGAATATAAACACAAAACGAACCAACGTAATTTTAGGACGAGAAACCAAGCTGTTATACGGGAGCGGTGTAATTGAAGAAACTCTTGATACTATACGATATAAAGTATCCCACCATTCCTTCTTCCAGGTCAATCCACCCATGGCTACAGCGTTGTATAAGAAAGGGTTATCTCTCTTAGGAGACATCTCTGATAAAACTGTGTTTGATTTATATTGCGGTATAGGTGCCATCTCCCTTTTTCTTGCACGGCATGCAAGGCACGTGATTGGGGTTGACATTGTGCCGGAGGCCATTGCCGATGCGAAAGAGAACGCTGCATTGAACGGAATCAAAAATGCATCGTTTTATGCCGGCGATGCAGGTGCGGTTACAAAAGAACTTTATGCGAAGGGCGTTGTTGCTGATATTGCTGTCGTAGACCCGCCGCGCAAAGGCTGCGATGCAGCTCTTATTGAAACATTGCTTGCTATGGCACCGCAAAAGATCTTGTATATTTCTTGTAATCCTGCTACGTTGGCACGAGATATCCAGCTCTTATCCAAAGAAGGTTATTCTTGTAATAAAGCATATCCTTTTGACCTTTTTCCGCAAACTGCTCACGTGGAGAGTGTTGTATTGATGTCAAGGAAAGATAAATAAGAACCTTAAAGGGATATGAAAAGTGAAAAAGATACCTTTTATTTTGATGATACTTTTTACCGTACTGTTAAACACATATGCATTATCGGCACAAATTGCTGTTTTACAGGAGAATTATGCGGTTCCGACGTTAAAAACGGCAGTAAAAAAATACGGCAATTACTCAACAGGCACCGTGAAATTAACCGCTATGCCTGACTCTTGTCATATTATAATAGCCCAATATAATAACAACAGATGCATCAATGCAGAGGTCAGAAAATATCGGACCGAAACAGAGGTGTTTA
>JAQXGO010000070.1 GCA_029006755.1 Clostridia bacterium
GCCATGACCGCCCAGGAGGTGCAGTCGGCACTCTTTGGCATGGCACGGGACATTGGCGAGGTCGGGTATGACGTCGACAGCGGATGGGGGGTCGTCAAGACCGTAACCCTGACCGACCGTGCGACAATGCGGTTTTGGACGACGGCGCTGCAAGGCAACCTCGCCCAAACTCTAAAAAACGCAATGCAATAAAAGCCACCCGAACGGGCGTGCCCGAAAGAATCGGAAAGGTCGCAGTGAATTTCACTGCGACCTCAGGCTGCGGATAAACAAAAGGCGTTGGCAGAAAAATCATTGAGGGAAAAAAGCAGCTCTCTAATGAGCTGCTTGCGTCAGAAAAATCGCAACATTTTCTCAGAAAGATTTTTTGTCGAAAAAAGACATAATAGAATATTGGTTAATTTTTCTAAAACTATTGCTATTATATAAGATATATGATAATATAAAATTAGATTAAAAAAAGAAGGAGGAGATAACAATGCTAAGTAATTTTCAAAGAGGTTTGTCTTGTTTAAATTGCAGCATTTGTTATGTTCCTCTATTGAATCAAATTAATATGTAAAACGTATATGAATGTTACATTATAGTGAGCGAGGCATTCCTCTTTGACAGAAGGATGTTTACGCTCGTTTTTGTTTTTCAGAGAGGCGTGATTGGTGATGGAGTTTGTTGTTTTGTATGTGACAGTTTGAAATGAAAAGCATTCAATTTGATGCACGTATGAAAATATACGAAAAAATAAGGAGGTTGAGTCCAATGAGAAAATTGGCAATTTTTTTGGTGTTGTGCTTGTCTTTTTCTTTTGTAACGGCAGCCGCGGAAAACATTCCAAATGACGCAATTCAATCTAACAAAATAATTGAAAGCAAAATTGATATATCAAAATATACAGAATCTAAAAACTATCATGTTGAAAAAATTATACCGACAGAGTATGGAACTGTATTATACTTTTGGCCGGTGGGTGCTCCACACGGGGGAAAATCCTAAATTGCCTTTGATAAAAGATGATGGTAGCGAAGTAAACTTATCTGAGTCGGTATCAAGACTTGATTTTTACCATAGTTCTGAACTTGAAAAAATAGTATTAGCAGAAGACGGGAATAACTTGCTGTTTTCTGTTTCCTTTAAAGAAAGAAGCGAAGGGGATATTACAGATGGCGAAAAAATTGTGTTTCATGATGCGGGAACTTATTTTTATAAAGCCTGTCTTGACATGGACCTAAATGATAATTTGTCTAACGTTTTTAGAAAGGAAATCTAATTATGAATTATACAACTAATACAAAAAGGTACGAATCTATCGAATACAGAAAATGTGGCGAAAGCGGATTGAAACTTCCTGCTGTTTCGCTTGGATTATGGCACAATTTTGGAGATAATGCCGATTATGAAAACATGTGTAAAATGTGTTTTACAGCGTTTGACAACGGAATAACTCATTTTGACATTGCTAACAATTACGGTCCTGAGCCCGGTAGTGCAGAAGTTAATTTTGGAAAAATACTGCACGACCATTTTAAGAATTATCGCGACGAAATGATCATAAGTACAAAAGCGGGCTATTATATGTGGCCCGGTCCGTATGGTGATAAAGGTAGTAAAAAATACTTAACGGCAAGTCTTGACCAGAGCCTTAAAAGACTGAATATCGACTATGTTGATATTTTCTATCACCACAGAATGGACCCCGACACACCGCTTTATGAAACAATGTGGGCACTGGATAGTATAGTAAAAAGTGGAAAGGCACTTTATGTTGGGTTGTCAAATTATGATGGCGAAACGATGGAAAAAGCGGCAATGATATTAGATGAATTACATTGCCCGTTTGTGATTAACCAAAATAGATATTCTATTTTCGACAGAACTGTTGAAAAAAATGGGATACTTAAAAGTACTATTGTAAAGAAAAAAGGTATGATTGTTTTCAGCCCACTTGCTCAAGGACTTCTTACCGACCGTTATTTAAATGGGATCCCCGATGACAGTCGAGTGAAAACAGATGGTAGATTTTTAAACGAAAATTCATTGTCCGATGAAATGTTGGAGAAAATTAAGAAATTAAACAAGATTGCTGAAGAAAGAGGACAAACTCTTGCTCAGATGGCGCTTTCTTGGGTGTATAGCCATGAAGGCGTTACGAGTGTCTTAATTGGTGCTTCAAAAGTGGAACAAATAACACAAAACCTTAAAATGACCGAAAACCTTAATTTCACAAAGGAAGAACATAAAAAAATAGATTCAATAGTGCTTTAAATATGAATGATTAAGTATATCATAACATTATTTTGTTCCAGAGTATAATCAGGAAATTTTGTTGTTTATGATGAAGTTACTGTAGATTCAACAGCGAAAAAAGCAGTAATAGTAGCAACTCCTATCACAACAACAAGCATACGCTTATATGTACAGTTCCAAAATGCCAGTGGTGCAGAAATAGATTATTTTTATCAAACAATTAATGTAGCATCCAACAATTTCTCTATAGGATATAATGGTTATATTGCTTGTCATTATTATAAGGACACAGAAGTCAACTTTTTAAATGCAATATATACTTTGCTTGTAGTAGACCGAGTTTTTCGACAGTCTGAGGACGCAGTGAAATTCACTGCGTCCTTTTGACTGTATTCTAATTATTTAATGAAAAGAATGCCGTCACGATCCGAAACAGTGACATAAGGGGTTCCGCCGGTCAGAAAGTGAATCCACAGATCGTAGGTTCCGATGTCGTTCGTGCGGTAAAAGGTTTCCAGAATCCGATCGGCACCATAGCCGTACTTCACTCCGATACTGTGGTAGGCGGTCCGGACTTCTTCGTCGGTTAGGTGCAGGGCGTCATCGAAGGAATAGGAGGATTTCGATGCCAGCTGCAGTTCCAGAATCATCTGCGATACCGCATTGTCCCACAGTTTGGCAGGAAGCTTAGCAACCGACTCTGCACCGCTACTGATGGTTTCCTTGGCTGGCAGGTCCTCAAACAGGGCAGGCAGCCCGTCGGAGATATAACCTTGTATCAGCTCGGGAATCCGGTCGGCCAGCAATGCCTGGTCGGACGGACGTAGTACGGTATAGGGATAGACGATACCGCTATCATCAGCGGTAATCACTACACGGCGGGAGTTTTCCAGCCAGTCGACTTGGGCGTTTAGACTCTCTGATACGGCACGGACTGGAACCAAAGTGCGGTTGGCAATCAGCCTTGCCGGAACATCCAGAATCACAATTTCGCCGTTTTTCAGCATCTTGGGATTGTCTATGGAAATCCGAATCTCCGTATCGCCTTTGACCGCAACAGCGGTTTGGGTAGCGTCCTCCCAGCGAACGTTGGCACCGAGGGATTCAAATATGACGCGGAGCGGAACCAAGGTGCGGTCGGACTCGATAACGGGGGCAGTATCAAACAGAAGACGGGAGCCGTTGACCGTCACTGTAATAGGTTCTTCTGCCGCGGCATTTCCGCACGTAAACCATAACAAAAAGAATGCGAAAAAAGGCATCAGAAAGCGTTTCATATATAATCTCCTCTCTGCCCTGTATCTGCAGGGGATAGTTCAAATATACACTTTTTTTTGCGGAATGTCAATATCCAAATGCGCAGACAATATTTTTTGATTATAAAAAAGATTTTTTTCAAAAAGGTATTGACAAATAATTTCTCGTGTGTTAAAATACGAATAAATTTAAACGCTGAGATGCGGAATAGTAGGCAAAAGATTTTCGCCTTTGAGAGAGATGTCGGTTGGTGTGAGACATTGGGAAACTTTGCTGAACTCACCGTGGAGCGGCTGCTGCGAACTAATAGTAGGGGCAGACGGGAACTCCCGTAACAGAGTTAAGATGTGTTGGCATCTAAAGTGCATCCTTATCGGATGAAAAAGAGTGGTACCGCGGAAACAATGAATTTAACGTTTTCGTCTCTTTGCACTAACAAAGAGACGGGAACGTTTTTTTGTTGGTAAAAATCCTATTTATATTTATATTTTGAAAGGAGTTTTTAGTATGAGAACCATCAACACTGCAGACATTACGCTTAAAAAGCTTTCAGAGGACCGCGCTATTTCGATACTCTTCCGTGAAAAATCAGCAATTGCAAATTGCGCAGATGCACTTGGAGCAGGTACCATTGAATTACCAGCCGTTAAAAATCTTCGTGAGGATACAATCATATATAAAACAATCGCACAGAATGTTCAAAATGCAGCTCTTGCTATTCCTGTTGGATTTAATAAAGAAGAGGTTGCATCTGTATGGGGATGTATCAAAGATGCGAGAAAGCCTCGCCTTCAGATTGAACTCCCCGTTTCAACCATTCAGATGGAATACACATATCATGTAAAGCAGGCGGTTATGCTTGAAAAGATTGCAGAGCTTGTAAAGAACGCAAAGACATATTGTGCTGATGTGGAATTCTCCGCACTGGATGCAACAAGGGCAGATATCGACTTCCTTATCTCTGCCGTAAAAGAAGCTGAGTCAAATGGTGCAACAGTAGTAACTGTTTGCGATGACGCAGGCGTATCAACACCTGAGCAGATTGCAGACTTGGTTGCAAAGGTTAAAGAAGCGGTAAGTATCCCTGTATATGTGCAGGTTTCTGACAGAATCAATATGGGTGTTGCATCTGCATTTGCGGCTATTTCAAAAGGTGCTGACGGCATCAAATGTGCTATGGCTGGCAAGGATATTCTTTTAACCGCAGAATTCTCTGATGCTATGAGTGCCTGTGGTTCACAGATAGATGCAGAAATTAAACTGGATACAACTAAAATTCACGCAAGCATTGATGATATGGTTTCAAACATCAACCATAATAGCTTTGAAAACGAAGAAACAGTAAGCGAAAAGAAAAAGATATTGCTTGATTCCGATTCCTCTGTTGCGCAGGTTGCTCAGGCAGCAGCTGTTCTTGGATACGAGCTTTCCGATTCGGATGTTGGAAATGCATATAAAGCACTTATGCAGGTATGTGAAAAGAAAGGAACAGTCGGCTCAAAAGAATTTGAGGCTTTAATTGCAAGTTCTACTATGCAGGCTCCTTCAACATACCATTTTGAAACATACACAACAACAAGCTCCAATGTTGCAAACGCAATGTCACAGGTAACACTTAAATGCAATGATGAAATTATTTGCGGTGTTGCGAATGGTGACGGCCCTATTGACGCAGCATTCCGCGCTATTGAACAATGCATCGGTCATCACTATGAGCTTGATGATTTTCAGGTTCAGTCTGTAACTGAAGGAAAGGAAGCGTTGGGCTCTGCACTTGTCAGACTTCGCAACAATGGTAAGCTTTATTCCGGCAACGGCACATCAACAGATATTGTTGCAGCAAGTATAAGAGCGTATATAAATGCACTTAACAAAATCGTATTTGAGGAGGCATAATATGAAGATAGTATTTTCAACTAAAAATGTAAGTCGTGCAACCTTTCTTGATACCTGCCGTTATGCCTTTGATTATGGATTCCACGGCTTTGAAATATATGATGCAATCAAAGAAAGAAGCGCACATCATGACAGTATTTTAAGACGTGACCGTATAGCTGACGCAAAAAGAAAACTTGTAAATAGAAATCTTGCAGTTTCGGCACTTCGTATGCCTGATAGCATTGATAACGAAAATGTTACATCGGATATTGTGGTTAAATATGTAGATATGGCAGGATTATCCGGAATTGCAAATGTTATTGTCCGCATTGATAATGAAATTTCATTCGATGTTTTAGATGAAAAACTTTCTGATGCTATAAAGAAAGCAGAAAACACCGATGTCAATATTTTGTTTGAGACAGTTGGAGCATTGGCAAACACAGAAAAGGTTATTGATATCATAAACCACTTTTCTTCTGCTGTAATTGGTGCTTCGTGGAATGTCAGAGGTACATATTTTGCCGCAGGCGAAACATCTGAAGCAATAATCAAAACTTTGGGTGCATACATAAAGTATGTCCGCCTTGGCGATATGAAGGATGGAAAAACAGTTTTAATTGGTGAAGGTGAACTTGATGTTGCAAAGCTCATAAACTCACTTTCATCCCTTAACTATGAGGGATATATCTGTGCAGCGTGGAATGAAGAAATAAACGATGCGGATATCGTTTTAACTCACTTTGCCAACTATATTTCTAAGCTCAATCGTGAAAAGAAATCCTTTGACAAGGTGTACTATAACAGAGATAAGACAGGAACTTTTGTTTGGAAAAAGTATGATGTTATTGATGCCACATTCTCCGAAGTTCTTGATACAATGGCAGAAAAATATCCCGACCAATATGCTTTTAAATATCCTACGCTTGATTATACAAGAACTTACGAACAGTTCAGACGTGATGTTGATGAATGCGCGGCAGCACTTATCTCTCTTGGCGTAAAAGCCGGAGACCATGTTGCAGTATGGGCAACAAACGTGCCTGAATGGTTTATTACATTTTGGGCAACAACAAAAATCGGTGCTGTTTTAGTTACAGTTAATACTGCATATAAGATTCACGAAATTGAATACTTACTCAAGCAGTCCGACACACATACTCTTATTATGATTGAGTATTGCAAGGACATAAACTACAAAGAAATCATTCAGGAGCTTTGCCCTGAACTTGAAAACTTACAGCCTGGTAAACCGTTATATTCAAAGAATCTTCCGTTCCTTAAAAATGTCGTTACGGCAGGATTTTCTATGCCGGGATGCCTTACATGGAATGAGATGCTTTCCCGTTCTTCTCTTGTTCCCCGTGAAGAAGTGAGACGTCGTGCATCTCTTGTTAAACCTGACGATGTATGTAATATGCAGTATACATCAGGTACAACAGGTTTTCCGAAAGGTGTTATGCTTACTCACAGAAATATCGTTAACAACGGAAAAACAATCGGTGATAGAATGGATTTGTCAACGGCAGACCGTATGATGATTCAGGTGCCAATGTTCCATTGTTTCGGTATGGTGCTTTCAATGACATCTATGATGACACACGGCGGTACTCTTTGCCCTATACCGTATTTCTCACCGAAATCATCACTTGCTTGTGTAAATGATGAAAAGATTACTTGCTTTAACGGTGTTCCCACAATGTTTATTGCAATGTTTAATCACGCTGATTTTGCAAAAACAGATTTCTCGTATATGAGAACAGGCATTATGGCAGGTGCAAACTGCCCGGCAGATTTGATGCGAAGAGCATCCGTTGAAATGAATATGCGTGAAATCATTTCAGTTTATGGTCAGACAGAAGCTTCTCCCGGCTGTACTATGGGTGAAGTAAATGAAGACCTTGACCACAGAGTAGAAACAGTCGGTAGCGCATTTCCCGGTGTTGAATGTAAAATCATTGATCCTGAAACAGGCGATGAACTTCCTGACGGTGAAAGCGGTGAATTTGTAGCACGTGGGTTTAACATTATGAAAGGCTACTACAAAATGCCTGAAGCTACTGCACAGGCTATAGATGCTGACGGATGGCTTCATTCGGGCGATATTTGTATGAGAACACCTGATGGATATTACAAAGTAACCGGAAGATTAAAGGATATGATTATTCGTGGCGGTGAAAACCTGTATCCAAGAGAAATTGAGGAATTCTATCTTACAAATCCAAAAGTTCGTGATGTTCAGGTGGTGGGTGTTCCTGATGAAAAATACGGCGAAGAATGTTGTGCTTGGGTTATTCTTCATAAGGGCGAAACTGCTGATGAAAACGAAATGAAGGAATTTGGTTATGCTTTAATCGCAAGACATAAGGTTCCGAGATACTTTATGTTTGTAAACGAATTCCCGATGAATGCAGCAGGTAAAATATTAAAATACAAAATGCGCGATGAATCTGCCGAAAAGTTAGGATTGAAAAAATAAATGGCATTTTTGAAAGGCGATGATTCCAATGAAAAAATACAAAATAATAGATGCTCACTGCCATATATACCCTGATAAAATTGCCCAAAAGGCAGCAGCGGCTACATGTGATTTTTATGAAGGTCTAGGCTCTACTCTTGACGGCACAGTGTCAACCTTGTTAAAAGAGGCAGAAATTGCCGGAATTGCCCACTGTATAGTGCAGTCTGTGGCAACCACTCCAAAGCAGGTTTCAAGCATAAATAACTTTATTGCGAACACTGTGGCTGAAAGTGAGGGCAAATTCACAGGCTTGGGAACACTTCATCCCGACAGTGAGGATGTGCAAGCAGATGTTGACGAAATAATCAGCCTCGGTTTAAAAGGCATAAAGCTTCACCCTGATATACAGAAGTTTAAGATTGATGACTACCGTATGCTTAAAATTTATGAGCTTTGCAAAGGAAGACTCCCGATTCTTATCCATACGGGAGACCATCGTTATGACTTCTCCAATCCAAACAGAATGATGCCGATACTCGATATCTATAAGGATTTAACGGTTATTGGTGCGCATTTTGGTGGCTGGTCTATTTGGGAAGAAGCTACCGCGGAGCTCAGTCAGTATAAAAACTTCTATGTTGATTGTTCCTCTTCTCTTTATGCTATGACTCCCGAAAAGGCAAAGGAACTGATGCAGGCATACGGGACAAATCGTGTGTTGTTTGGCACGGATTATCCAATGTGGAAGCCCAAAGAAGAGGTTGAAAGATTCATGCAAATAGAGCTTACCGAAAAAGAACGTGAGGATATATTATATAATAATGCGGCAAAGCTTTTGAATATATAAAAGCTATCAAGGAGGCAATATGTTTTTGACGATTGAGAGATAGGTATGACAGTTGATATTGATGAAGAATATGCGAAGTCAACTCCATTTGGAAAGCTCCTTGCTCCCGGCATTATGTCGTTTCTGTCGGTATGGGCAAAATACTTGGAAAAAGACTTTTTTAAAGAAGAATTGCATGCAGGAAAATCCACTAAAATCAAGTGGATAAAACCTGTATTTGCAAATGATGTTCTTACCGGAAAAGCAACAATAACCAAGCCCGTGAAGAGAAACGAGAAAAATGGTTTGGTTGAGGTTTCAATCGACGCATATAACCAACACGGTGAGCTTGTTTTAAAGGATGTAACCGAGGCAATTGTAAAATGCAAAATGTAGTCAATAAAAAAATTTATATAAAAAACTATTGACAAATGAAAAAATGGGTAGTATAATACGCATTATAATTTGAATATCACAAAAAACGACGATGACGAGGACGGTCGGATTGTGGAGCCTGGAGAGAGTTGCCGGTTGGTGCGAGGCAATGGTGAGACTTTCCAATGACTTATCACCTCTGAGTCGGAGGACCGAAAACAAAATGTGAGTAGACTCCTTCCGTAATGCTGCGTAAAGGCAAAGGGCTTGTTAGAGCTCGGTAAGTGACGGGGATTTTTATATTTCCGTAATTTGAGTGGTACCGCGGGTTATTATAACTCGTCTCAAAGTTATCTTTGAGGCGAGTTTTTTGTTTTATTCAGATTTGTAAACAAATATCAAATTTGTCAAAAATCGAAAGGAGACAAAAACAATGGATTACAGTTTGAAAGAAGTCGCAGGGAGAATCAAAGAGCTGCGCGAAGCAAAAGGCTTTACACAGGAGGAACTTGCAAAGCTTACAGGTGTATCGCTTGATGATTACAAGGTTTTAGAGATGGGCGAAACTGATTTCGGCTTCACATTCATCTACAAGTGTGCAAAAGCTTGCGGTGTTGAAGTTGTAGATTTGCTTGAAGGAACAAGTACAACCCTTACCTCCTTCGCCATCACAAGAAAAGGAGAAGGTCTTAAAATCGTAAAGAAGCACGGTGTGGAATATAATAACCTTGCACCTAAGTTCAGAGAAAAACTTGCAGAACCTTTTCTCGTTAAATTCCCGTATCTTGAAGAGGAACTAAATGCTCCGATGCAGTTAAACTCACACAATGGTCAGGAATTCGACGTTATCGTTAAAGGTTCACTCAAGGTTCAGGTTGGGAATCATGTGGATGTGCTCCATGAAGGGGACTCTATTTTCTATAACAGCCTTATTCCTCACGGCATGGTTGCAGTAAGCGAGGGCGGTTGTGAGTTCCATGCAGTTGTATTAAATCCGCACGATGGAACCGTTAGTGAAGAATACCCCGAAGCACCTATGATTGCCGCAAAGGTGGCCGCTAAAAAGAAAAAGTCAGAAACAGTTGCAGATAAGTTTATCGAATCGTCTTACGATGAAAACGGCGTATTCAACGGAATTCAATTTAAGAACGCAGATTCATTCAACTTTGCATTTGACTGTGTGGATGCTATCGCAGAAAAGAATCCTGATAAGCTTGCTATGATGTGGGTTGCCAATGATAAGACCGACAGAAAATTTACTTTCAGCGATATGAAAAAGTATTCTGCAAAAACTGCAAACTATTTTGAATCACTCGGCATCAAAAAGGGCGATACAGTAATGCTCGTATTAAAGCGCCATTATCAGTTCTGGTTCTGTATGCTTGCACTTCATAAAATCGGTGCTATCGCCATCCCTGCAACCAATCAGCTTGTAGAACACGATTTTGATTACAGATACAAAGCAGCACGAGTAAAAGCTGTTGTATGTACTGCAGACGGCGATGTATCCAATGAGGCTGAAAAAGCTGCAGTAAACTACCCCGGCATGGTTAAGGTATTAGTTGGAGATCATAAAGAAGGCTGGCACGATTTTAATGTTGAAATGGAACGCTTCAGTACACACTTTGATCGCACAGAAAATACACCTTGCGGTAACGATCCGATGCTGATGCTCTTCACATCAGGCACAACGGGATATCCGAGAATTGCAACACACTCGTACAAATATGCGCTCGGTCATTATCCTACTGCAAAGCATTGGCACAATGTAAACCCTGACGGACTTCATTTTACAATCTCCGACACAGGATGGGGTAAGGCTCTTTGGGGTAAGCTTTACGGACAATGGCTCTGCGAAGCGGCACAATTTACCTATGACTTTGACAGATTTCATTCTGAAGACATACTGCCGATGTTTGCTAAATACCATATCACAACATTTTGCGCGCCGCCTACAATGTACCGCTTCTTTATCAAAGAGGATTTATCAAAGTATGACCTTTCTTCAATAGAGTATGCAACAACAGCAGGCGAAGCCCTCAATCCTGAAGTGTTTAATCAGTTTAAAAAAGCAACAGGATTGACAATAATGGAA
>JAQXGO010000071.1 GCA_029006755.1 Clostridia bacterium
CAATACCGGTTTGATTTTCCCGCAATATATAATTATACGATAGCTCTTGCTGCCGAATTGCTTATAACCTGTGCACTGTACGAAGTACTGAAAAGAATGCCGATTGCACGATATTTGATTTTGGGAATAAAAAAGAGAAAAGATTAATTGAGTTTAATAAAATAGCGAATAGAGGATTAAATTATGATATTTGAAACCAAAAGACTCATTCTGCGTCCCTGGAGGGAATCAGATGCAGAGGAATTATATAAATATGCAAAGAGTCCCGATGTAGGACCGATTGCAGGTTGGCCGATACATACAAGTGCCCATAACAGCAAAGAGATAATAAAAAATGTATTGTCTGCCGACGGAACATTTGCGGTGGTGCTTAAAGAAACCAATTTGCCTGTCGGCAGCATAGGAATTATGTACAATGTAAATATTCCTACTGCAGAAGGTGAATGTGAAATCGGATATTGGATTGGAAAACCATATTGGGGGCAAGGCTTAATCCCAGAAGCGACAAACGAACTAATCAGATATTGCTTTGAAGAATTAAATATTCATTTAATCTGGTGCGGATATTATGACGGTAACGAAAAATCTAAACGGGTACAGGAAAAATGCGGTTTTACTTATCATCATACAAACTATGATGTGCCGTGCGTACTTATAGGCGATGTAAGAACTGAGCATATAACTTGTTTGACAAAAGAGGTGTGGCAAAAGAAATACAGATATAAAGACTTAAAAACAATACCGGGCGTCGGAAAGGATATGGAACAACACTTTTTTGATGTTGGCATACATACAATAGATGATTTAAAAGAAGCCGACCCTGAAGAGTTGTATGAAAAAGCTTGTATAATTAAAGGCTGTAACATTGATAAATGCGTTTTATATGTTTTTCGATTAGCGGTATATTATGCAAATAATGAAGTCCACGAACCTGAAAAACTTAAATGGTGGTACTGGAAAGACAAAAATACAGATGAATAAAACAATTTGCAGAAATGATTATTAGGAGCATACCTGCTTTTGGATATGCTCCTAAAATTTTTATAAAAAAGTTTGTAACGAATTGTCATTATAGAAGTCTAATAGTTGACAAGGAGGTGGAGATTGTGCAAGACTTTGATGAGAATTTCATTAAAAAAATCTAAACTTTTCTCTTGACTTTATTTAGCAGGTCTTCTTCTATCTTTGGTTATTATTCTATTCTACAGTTTTCTGTCACCACTGCCTTTTCTCGGCAGCTGCACGTATTATTGCGTATTCTAAGTCCGTCTACTCCAGCGGCGTAAACAGCATGACGTGCCGCCGGCATTAAAATTTCATTATTCTCAATGGTAATATTGGCAAGATTTTGCTTTTTTGTATTCTCTGCCTTATAAAAAGCTGCAATACCGCAGGATATGGGCCACCAGGCACAGCAGTTTCGCACCGTATTATGACGGATAGAAATATTCTGCGGACAAACTCCTTCCGACCAAAAGGCCTCTGCCATGGGGGCAATGGCCGGGCCCAGGGCCTCCTCAAAAACATTATGCTCAATGACCGCATATCTTGTCTGTACCAAAACTCCGCGAGCAAAATGCCGTCTTGTATGGCAGTTCCGAAAGACAAAGCGGGGGAGACGGCTCACATCAATCAGGGCAAGCCCCTCTGTGCTCTCCGGCAAGGCATGGTCTAATTTTACTCTGCACCGGTTTTCCGTCTGCATAGGCGTTCTGGCCATAACCTGGTACGATGCCACTTTAGAAAGAGTATGCATCTCCCAAAGCTCCAGCAAATCCCCCACATCCGGATAATCCAGGCTTTGGGCATGGGTCCCATCCGGGGTTTTTTCCTGCATAACGCACACCGTGTCAGATACTCTTTCGATAATCGCCTGAAAATAGCCATGGACATTCGTGCAGTCGTCCCCACAGCCCTCAAAGCGGGAATTCTCAATAATCAAGTCTCCCTTAATCGAGGTAAAATGCGTAGCATCTGTATTCGTAGACACATGGTGGCCCGGAGAAGGAACAACCGAGAGTCCTTTGATATGCACATTTTTACAGCGATTTCCCACAATACCCATACCGGGCTGGGAATGAATCGTCACCCCGGAAAGCGTCACATTCTCACAGTTCTCCAGCAAAATCGCCGGTCTGCCATGGTACGTATGCCAAATATATACCATAAGCCCTTGCCGTAGAAGGGTGTTGTCCGTAAACACAGCTTTAAAATGATAATCATCTATATACTCTATGTGCTTTACGCCGGTATGCAGAATCGTATCCTCTGCCGGGTCAATCACTAAAGAGCGTAGTAATTTAGGCGTATTCTCGCCCATGGGAGTTTCCTTGTCCATTTCCAAAAGCCACGCTTTTCCCTGGTTTTCGATAATCCTACCTCTGGAATAGGGCTTCCGCTTATGATCAATGGTCAGGCCGGAGAAAGTAAGGTTTTTGCAGTTTCGGATGGAAACCGGCTCCATAAAGCCATCCACCTGAAAAAAAGCCCCCTCTGCTATCACATGGCAATCCGTAAGACCGGATAAATACAGTCCACGGCTATATTGATATGTGGGACGAAACATGACCTTTTGCGGATTTTGGCCGTATACCCCGTCCATAACTCTGCGCTGCTCTTCCCGGGCATGGGCCGTTGTGATATCATACAGCCCCGGAGGAATAATAAATTGTATCGGCTCATGCAGGGTGCTTAAATATGAGGTGGCTTCCCCAAGTCGTAGTGCCGCATCCTTTCCAGGAAAGTCTGCCAGTGAAACCGTCTGCATCAGAGATTCACCCCATCTTCACGAAGTAGGTTTTGCAGATGTAAAACATCCAGATTGTCATTCTGCTTTCCTTCCTTTGCACAAAGGGCTGCCGCCGTTCCCGCCGCCTGTCCGGTCACCGCACAATCCGGTATAACTCTTGTAATATCCCACATATCCGTCGTAACGGATATGCACCGGCCCGCGGCATAAAGGTTCTTGACATCTGCACCATACAGGCACCGGTAAGGCACAGAAAACACCGGCCCTGCATACCGCCAGTCGCTGACCTTGCCAATACTGTCGGGGAAGTCTTTATATACTTCCTTCTCATCTAAGGTATATACGCCGGATAGACGCCGGGTCATTCTAAGGGGTGCCATGGTTTGAATGGCAAGAGGCTGAATATGATTATCCCCTGTTTCCATCCTTTGCTTTTGCATAAATTTTATGGTTTCATCATGAATATCAAAGAGCAGCTCACAGGTATCCTGATTAGGGATTCCTCTGTATTCCCTTCTGCCTTCCTGGAGGGCAACGTGCAGTGGTACAGAGGAAATACCCAGCTTGGCCTTGCCTTCCGGCCCCATATAATAATGCCACATCCCAAGGCGGTTTTCATTAAATTCCTCTGTTTTCGCTCCGGAAAATGCACAAATATCTGCATCGCCGGAGGCGTCTACCACCTGCTGGGGACAAATGGCAGAAAAATCCTCCTTGTTATTCACATAAACATGGGTAATTTTCCCGTTTTCCACCCTTGTGGCGACCGCCTTAGTGTCATACATAATCTCCACTCCCAGGGAGAGAAGAAGCTTTTCTGCGGAAATCGCAAAAAGCGCCGCATTAAAATCCACCTGAAAACGGTGCTTAATTTTTTCCTCCAAGGGTCCGTTTTCAAACCAGGCCGTAGGATAGACGGAATTCCCCACACCACAGCCATGCTCTATGGAAAGATGCAAAAGCTCCTCTGCAAGGCCTGCCATAATCTGGTTGCCGCAGCCATCACAAAGGGGGAGGTATACAATAATCATGCCTGCTGTAGCAAGACCGCCCAGCATACATTGCTTTTCGGTGAGAATCACCTTCGCACCGTGTCTTGCTGCCGCCACGGCCGCTGCCACGCCGGCAACGCCGCCCCCTACAACCAGTACATCGCAGGATTTGTTGTTTTGCACATCAATTTCCAGTTTCATGACATAATCCCTCCATTTTTATGTTGTTTTCGGTACGTTCCCGGAGACATACCCGTTTTCTTTTTGAAGGCCTTAGAAAAGGCATGGACATCCTCGTAGCCTACGCTTTTTGAAATATGCTCTATACCGGAATCGGAATTTCTTAAAAATTCAATAGCGATTCTAATGCGGTGATTTAGAATATACTCTCTGGGAGATATCCCCACTTTCTGCCGAAAAATCCGGTTAAAATATGTGCGGTCAATACCTAAAAACGAAGCAATCTCATTGACGTGGGGCTGCTTCCAATAATATGTCTCAATATAATTTAAGGCACGGCTTACATATACATCTCTGGCAGGGGCATCCGGCAGACCCGCGTCACAAATCTTGGCAATCTCATTAATAAAATCCCAGAATAGGGCTGTGATTTTATAACCCGTGGCACCCTCCTTCAGCTGAATGGTCATTTTCGCAAGAGCGCCTCCTACTGCATCTGCTTTATCCTGCCATAAAACAGGCTCCTCCGGAGAAATGCCGATAGACTCCATCAGGTGCCCTGCACCTGTGCCCGCAATTTCAATCCATCGATAATGCCATGGCTGTTCCTTATCCGGCTCATAGTGCACCAGGGTATTGGGGAAAATCACAAAGGCCTGACCAGCCCTAAGATGATATTCTTTGTTATTTACCCGGAACACACCCTTCCCCTCATATATATAATGAAAAACAACATTAAGCTTTATTTGCGGGTTGCTTGCATTCCGGATATCCACATATTCTTCTCCCAGACGCCTTACCTGTGCCAGGGGCGCCGGCATAATTTCTATATCATAATAACCAGACATAAACTACCCTTTTCCGGGAAAAATCCCCTTAAATTTCATGGACAGTATAACACGCACATTTTTTATTGTCAATGTTTTTTTCTAAAAAATTCTCCATAACTATACAATGCAACATTTGGATACAAAAAGACATCAAACGACACATAGACAAAGTATTTTTTCTATGCTATCATGGTGGTAGGGTCCCGAAAACAATTTTAGGAGGAATTTTTATGTTAAACAGAAAAACGCGCGTATGGGCAATGGTTGTGAGCCTTGTAATACTGCTGTCTGTCACGGGAGCAATATCCGTTTTCGCAGCGGATTCATATTTGGAAAACGGTGACTTTGCCGCCGGTATCGAGGGATGGACACAGGGTGGCACAGGCACGGCGATAGAGGATACCGGTGCTGCAAAACTCACAAACGTCGCAAACGGTACCACAACGCTGCAAAAGCCGCTGAAGCTGACTGCTGCTAAAAATGATTTCTTCCAGGTATCCTTTTCTATCAAAGCAAACGTGACCGAAGGAGAAGGTGCAAAGCTGATTGTCTATAGAGACAACGGTACGACAGCAGAAGCACAAAGTTATCCTATTGCCGACACCAATGGTGCATGGGAAGAAATATCCTTTTCCTATCAGCAAGGTGCTAATCAAAAAAATAAGATAACATTACAGCTTACTGGCATAGGCGATGTCTGGTTTGATAATATTTCCTTTGTACGAATAACAGAAACAGACAATATGCTTATCAATGGCACAGCCGAAAATACCAATTACGGTGGCAAGCTTGCCATTACGCCTTATAGCTCAGCTGACACCAATGTATTTAACACCAACGCAATCTCTTCTACGGATCAAGCATACGAGGGTATGGCATCCTTTACCCACGAAAAATTTATTCAGATGTTTGTAACCCTTGAAAAGGGCGCCACCTATAAGCTTTCTCTGATGAGCAAAAACACCCTGCTTACAACACGCGATATATACCTCTCCGTATCCTTTGATGCATCGGGGCCAAGTGAACAGATTGCTGACAGACGTCTTCTGGGTACAACACCGGCAAACGGAGACTGGACTCTACTTACCTATTATCTTACCGTCCCGGCAGATGCCACCTTTGGCGTTAATGGGTATTCTAAACTATTTTTAAGCGGAACCACACCGGGAAATGTCAGAGCCAACCAGACAGTTTTCTATGATAACCTTTCCCTTGTAAAGGTAGAGGAAGGCTTTATGACAGCGAATAACCAGGGTATCATGGAAGGCACCGCCAGCGTAAAATCCTTCCAGAGCTTTGTGCCCGCTGCGGCCTCGGCTGATGTATTTGTTGCCGCCTACATTGTAAAGGACGGCAAAGTAACTCTTGCCGGTATTTCGACTATGAAAACAGCAACAGGTCTTACCGTTGGCACAAAAAACACAGTAGAATCAAATGTCATTACCCTGCCCGAGGCCGGTACCGGTGAAACCATACTTTTAAAAAGCTTCGTATGGGATAGCATCAACGGTCTCAAGCCCTTTACGAATGCAAGCAACACACTGACAATTTCTTAATTTTATAACAGAAAGGACTATTCTATGAAAAAAACGATTGTATTTATTCTTGTCCTTCTCATGACTGTCTCTCTGCTGGTGCCTGTGGCATCTGCAGAGGAAAGCTATGCGGAGGGTGAGCTCCTCATAAACGGCAGTCTCGACGAATTGAAAGAAAACGGTGCACCCCTAAACTGGGCCCGTACCGGCGGTTCTATCGGCAAGGAATTTGTTATGGATAAGGACAATGCCCAGGACGGGAACTATGCTATGCTGATGAAATCCGAAAATAACATTTACATTTCTCAGGTAGTAAACAACATCGTACCCGGCACCGAATACACCTTCAAGGCACTTTTAAAGGTAGTTTCTCAGCAGAATCAGGGAGCCACAGTAAAGATTGAACAGAAAAAGGTGGAAAACGGTGTCACCACAAACGGCGATGTTGCCTATAAAAACTTCACAAATGCACCGGTTGACAAATGGTCCGAACAGACCATGACCTTCAAGGCGGATAAGGACATTAACACCTTTCATATCTTAATCCGTCTTTTAGACGGCGGCGAAATCTACTGGGATAAGCTTTCTTTGGTTGGCAAAACCTCCGGCGAGCTGCCCGGTCAGGTTGTTGGCGTACCGCAGGATACAAACCAGGGCAGTCAGGAATTTATTGAAAAGCCTGCCTTTGCAGAGGAACTTATTGTAAACGGTGATTTGGAAATTATGGACGGCGATCTTCCTCGGGGCTGGAACCGCCATAGTGCAAGCCATGTGGAACTGCAATCCGAAAGCGTACACAGCGGCAAGGTGGCTGTAAAGCTTACGGCAGACCAGGAAAAAATCAATCCCCATTTAAACCAGACCATTATTATTCCTCACCAGAACACCGAGTATCAGCTTAGCGCCTGGGTACGGAATGTAGATGTAAAGCCCGTTGGTATCCATAGTGGCGTTACCTTCAAGGTGGAGTTTTATAATAGTACAAAACCCTCCGCAGATACATATATCAATGGTGCAGAGCTTAACATGTTAAAGCTTGCTCCCATTACAGACGGGGAGTGGCAGCACTGGTTTGATACCTTTATGGTGCCGGACGGTGCCCTCAGCATGCGCCTTTTTGCCCGTCTTTACGGCGTAGGCACTGCCTACTGGGATGACTTTTCTCTGTACATGACAAAAGAGCCGCCCACCCACACCGTGACTACAAGTGAATACTTCTACTATTCTGATATGTATCAGGGTGAGGCACAAGTTATGGCAAACACCGCTTCCTACGATAACGTGAGAAACGGCAAGGTGGATTTTGCTCTTCTGGACGGTGAGACCGTCATTAGTGAAAAAACGGGCGTACAGCTCAAAGACGGCTATGCCACCTGGAAATTTAAGATTGCGGACCTGAAAGAAAAAGAAAAAGATTATACTATCCGCGCTATTTTAACCGACGAAAACGGTGTTACCCGAGATTCTCTCACCACGGACGTATATCGGTATGACAGACCCGCCCGTATCCGTCCTGACGGCACCTATTTGGTAGACGGCAAGCCTTTCTATCCGGTGCTTGGCTATCACACCAGTCCCAAGGACTACCCCTATCTTGCGGAGGCAGGTATTAACCTTGTGCAGATGTACCTCTACCGGTCTGTGGAGGGCTACACCAAGATTTTAGACGAGGCCTTAAAGTATGATATTATGGTGCTTGTACCTTTATATCTTGACATGAAGCCTGCTTTCCACCCGGACAACGCAAGCTTTATGACCCAGGTTATCAACGCCACTAAGGATTACCCCAATGTATACGGCTATATGGTCATGGACGAGCCTTATAATAACCCCAATAACGTACTGGAATACTTAAAGGCTTCCTACATCGGTATCCGTAAGGCCGCACCGGATATCCCGGTCTATATTTTGGAAACCGGTATGCCGAACTATGATAACGTGATTAAATATGGGGATATGTTTACCGCGGACCCCTACCCGGTGGGGATTGATACCACCACCCATATCACAGAGGCCATGGCCCTTGCCATGGAAGGCGCTGACTACAATAAGCACGTCCTCCATCTGGCACAAGCCTTTGATTACGGCAATTGGGCACCGACTGCTGAGGAAATTATTCACCAGAATATTCAGGCACTGTTTGAAGGCGTAAACGGTATTGGCTACTTTACTATTGACGCTGCCTATCCTCACCCGGAAAAAGAAAAGACCATGCTGTCTCTTTACGAAACAGACCGGTGGCCTGGTCTGGTGGAATTTAAAAAGTCCGGTATTTTAGATGACATGTACATGGCTTTTGTTTCACTGGATTACAAGACCTTTAACGAACACAGAGACAACAATGTTTTTGTCCGCACCTATATAAAGGATAAGGATTTATATGCGGTAGTGTTAAACCGCAGTGAAACAGAGGCGGTAAGCCACCAGCTTTCTCTCACCAGCACAAACGGTGCGGTGACAGTTACGAATGTCACCCCATCCCTGGTCTACGGTACAGCCACGCTTTCCGGCACCACCGTTACCGTGCCGAAAAAGGGCTATGCAGTTATAAAGCTGGCAGTTTCCGACAATATCAATTATGATGTACTGCCCAAAACGCGCTATAAGGATTTAGGCAATTACGGCTGGGCAAGAAAAGAGATAGAAGAAATGGCAGAACTGGGCGTTGTCAATGACCTTTCCGCTGTATCCTTCGGTCCCGGCAAAAAGATTACTCGTGCAGACTTTGCCTACTTCTTAATCCGTGCTTTAGGTCTTACGTCCAATGAAACCGCCGTATTTTCCGACGTGGATCCGGATGCCTACTATGCCAAAGAAATTGCCGCCGGCCGTGCCCTTGGCATTTTAAAGGGCATAGGCGACGATGCATATGCACCGGACAGCGAAATTTCCCGGCAGGACATGATGGTTATCTGTGCCCGGGGTATGCGTCTGAAAAAAGAGCTTTTAGAGGGCGCTGACCTTGGAAGCTTTTCTGATGCTTCTCTGGTCGCCGACTACGCCAAGGCTGACGTTGCCGGCATGATCAACATGGGCATTGTAAAAGGGAATGCTGACGGCACGATGAATCCCCTTGGCAATACAACCCGTGCGGAAGCAGCTATCATCATGTCCAGAATCTGTGCCTGGGCAAAATAAAAAATGATAAAGGAGTGCTGACATTATGAAAAAGAAATATCTAGCGTTGATTTTATCCCTCATACTGTCAGCGTCTCTTTTTTCTGTGCAGACATGGGCAGAAACCAATATAATTCCCCACGGCGGTTTTAACACGATTACTTTAGGCAACCGCCCGTACGGCTGGAATGTTTCGGAGGGTGCAGTCTGCCAGAGTGAGAACAAAACGGAGGGCGACAATGCATTAAAGCTTACCGCTGATGCCGCCGGTCTTGACCCCTTTGTCTGGCAGCAGATAGAAGTGGTTGAAAATTCAACCTACACCATACGAGGCAAGGTGCTAAACGAAAATGTGCCGCCTGAGGGTGTAGGCGGCGGCTATCGTTCCGGTGTTACGGCAAAGGTGGATTTTTATACCGCCCTGCCCACCAGTGAAGATTCTCTAGTGCTTTCCCATCATGCGCTTGCCTTGGCCTCCATAGCCTCTACCTGGCAGGATTACGAGGCAAGCTTTCAGGTGCCCCAGGGTGTGGTGGCTATTCGGCTTTATTTCCGGCTTTACGGCGTAGGCACAGCGTACTGGGATGAGGTGTCTCTTGCCATGACCGAGACGCCGCCTACCCATTCCATAGATAGCGATGCTGTGTTTTACTATTCGGAGCAGGAAACCGGAACGATTTCCCTTTATGCGAATACCGCATTTTTTGACAATGTGGAGTCGGGACGGGCAGACTTTTTTCTCAGGGATGGAGATAGGGAAATTACAATAGAAAAGTCTGTCCCGGTTTCAGGGGGCAAAGCTGTATGCAGCTTCCCCCTGTCCCTTATGGAAAAGGAAAAGACAAGATACCAGCTTTGCGCTACCCTTTTTGATAGCACCGGAGGGGAGAGGGACACCGTCAGCATCAACGTATACCGCTATCCTCGACCCGCCTGCATCCGGTCGGATGGTACATATCTTGCATTCGGCAAGCCCTTTTATCCGGTGGTTGCCTACCATGCCGACAATATGGATTATGCGAAAATCAAGGAGGCCGGCATAAATGTGGTGCAGATGGGTGCCTATCGGCAAGCAAGCGGCTATGTGAATATGCTGAAGAAAATTCAGGGCGCCGGGCTTTACGCTATTGTGCCCCTTTATCTGGATCGGAAAGCTGCCTTTCATCCGGACAATGCAGCCTTTATGGAGGAGGTTATCCGCGCAACCCGGGATTTCCCCAACATTTATGCCTATGCCGTCATGGATGAGCCTTATAACAGCCCCTATAATGACCTTGCCTTCCTGGAGGCTTCTTATGTAAATGTCCGCCGCCTGGCACCGGATATTCCGGTGTATCTTACGGAAACCGCCAAACGGCACTTTGGCACAGTATTAAAATACTGTGATGTGTTCTGTGGCGACCCCTACCCCGTAGGCAGGGACACGACAACCAAGGTGTCAGACTGTATGCAGGTAGCCACCAATAGTCAAACCAAAAAACACATTTTGCACCTTGCCCAGGCCTTTGACTACGGCGGCTGGGCGCCTACCGGTTCGGAGATAGTACACCAAAGCCTGCAGGCACTATTTGAAGGCGTGCATGGTGTGGGATACTTTAAAATTAGCAACGCCTATAGCGGCAAACCCTTATATGACACGGACCGCTGGCAAAGTCTTGTGGAGTTTGGTACATTTTTACCAGATTTGTACCGCGTCTTTTCCACCGGGGAATATGAAACTGTGCAGGAGGTGCGAGGGGATAGTCTGTATATGAAAACCTTCCAAAAAGGTGAGGTGCTATACATGGTTTTACTCAATCGGCGTGAAGCCGAAGAGGCAAGCCATTCCCTGCCTTATGCGTATCCTGCCGACCTTCTATATGGTAGTGGTACCCTTTCCGGCAATCTGGTAACAATTCCCCCAGCCGGATATGCCATTTACAAGCTAATACCCACGGCAAGCTTTAAGGATATTCGCGGCAGCAGTGTTACAAAGGACAGTATTGCCTGCAAAGCTCTGGCAAGCTTTACGCCCCCATCCACCGGCACAGGTATCTTTTTCGCCGCTTGCTACCAGTGGGTTGGCGGTGTAAAAGAGCTTGTAAGCCTATCTCCTGAAAAAAACATTTCCTTGGTGGCCGGAGAGCCTATTTCTGCGGAAAGCGAAAGGCTTCTCCTTCCCCAGACGGATAACCCTATACTTTTAAAATGCTTTGTGTGGCATAAAGACCATACCCCCATTACCCAGGCGGAAAGCCTGCAGATTAAGGAGTAGAGAAAATGATTAAGATAGCCATTATTGGTGTAGGAAACATTGCCCAATACCATTTGGACGCCTACCAGAAAAACGAAAACGCAGAGATTTATGCCCTCTGCGACCTGGATAACGAAAAATTAAAAAAAGCCGGTGAAAAATATGGTGTAACCCGGCTTTATACGGATATGCATGAAATGCTGGCGCTGCCTGAAATTGATGCGGTTAGTGTGTGTACATGGAACAGCCAGCATGCACCTTGTACCATTGCAGCCCTCCGTGCCGGTAAGCATGTTCTCTGTGAAAAGCCCATGGCCAAAACTGCAGAAGAAGCGATGGAAATGGAAAAGGCCGCCAGGGAAGCCGGCAAGCTTCTAATGATTGGATTTGTCCGTCGCTTTGGCAATGACTGCCGGGTTCTCTGTGATTTTGTGCATACGGACTTTTTTGGGGAGCTTTACTACGGGAAAGCCACCTATCTCCGTCGGGATGGTAACCCAGGGGGGTGGTTTTCAAACCGTGAAATCTCCGGCGGCGGCCCTCTCATAGACCTTGGCGTGCACGTTATAGATTTCGTTCGCTATGTTATGGGCAATCCCCGTGTGGTTTCCGTGTATGGTGCCACCTTTCAAAAGCTGCTGGATAGACCTAATATTAAGTCCCCCAAATTCTATCAGGGGTCTTTCGCAGGAGAAAAGGTCTGTGACGTAGAAGATTTGGCTTCTGCTATGATTCGCTTTGAAAATGGCGCTGTGCTTTCTGTTGAAACCAGCTTTAGCTTAAATATAAAAGAAAACAAAGGGGAGATTGAGCTTTTCGGTACAAAGGGCGGTGCCAAAATCAGCCCAGCACTTGAACTTTTTACAGAAATGAATGATTATCTTGTGAATGTGGATTTTGACCAGCCTACGGCACTGACCTTTGACGGGCTTTTTGAAAATGAGATTGCACATTTTGTCGATTGCATTCAGCATGGTACCGCTTGTAAAAGTCCGGCTGTGGATGGCGTTGAAATCATGAAGATTCTATCTGCTATTTATGAATCTGCCCAAACGGGGCACGAAGTAATATTGGAGGGTTAACTTATGTATAATTTCCCGATTGGTGTCATTTTAGAATCCTTTAGGAAGCCAAGAAGCGAGGCGATCCGAGAGGCTGCAAAAATGGGCGCACAAGGCATTCAAATGTATGCAACGGAGGGTGAAAACGCACCGGATAACCTCACAGCTTCTCAACGGCGTGCCCTGCGGGATGAAGTGGAAAGCCAGGGACTTTGCTTTTCTGCTCTATGCGGCGATTTAGGTCAGGGGTTTGGCAATCCGGAGAAAAACCCGGCTTTAATCGAGAAGTCCAAGCGGATTATTGACCTGGCCGTAGAACTTGGGACAAACGTTGTCACCACCCACATTGGGGTTGTGCCGGCGGATACGCAGCATGACCGGTATAAAATCATGCAGGAGGCCTGCTTTTCCCTGGCACAATACGCCGACAGCGTCAATGCTCACTTTGCCATTGAAACCGGGCCGGAGCCTTCCCATGTTTTAAAGACATTCCTGGATTCCTTAGGATCAAAGGGCGTTGCGGTGAATCTGGACCCTGCTAACCTTTGTATGGTGGTCGGAGATAATCCTGTAACGGCTGTACATAATCTAAAAGATTACATTGTACATACCCATGCGAAAGACGGAAATATGCTGCGACCCTGCAATCCGGAATATGCCTATGGTATCCTTCATCCTATTCCAGAAGAAATCCGTGGACTTCGCTTTTATGAGGAAGTACCTTTGGGTACCGGTAGTGTGGACTTTCCGTCTTACCTTGCCGCTTTAGAGGAAGTAGGCTATCGGGGCTTTCTTACCATTGAACGGGAGGCAGGAGAAACGCCTTACCAAGACATTCATACTGCCTATCAGTTTTTACAAAAAACAATTTTAGCAGAAAATAGCTTGTAAAGAAACTGCCGGCAAATCCCTCTTCCCGCGAAGTATACATACAAATAAACGAAACAAGATATCGTTATACATAAAAGGAGCCGTAGCAAAATGATGATTCAAAATCTTTTTGCTACGGCCACTTATTATATATATCCTTGTGTTTTTGCATTTCCTCAAGTCTTCTTAGTCGTGATGCAGTGCCTCCTTTTGTCCTCATATTCTGTCCAAGCCTTGCCATTATGTTGTCTTTGTTTGCAAGAATTACTACAATAGGGTGGAAGATGTTGATGTGTCAACATCTTTGCGTCGGAAGGAGGACACAAATGATTGATAGAATTGAGCATTTTTCTTATGCACTGAACGAAATAAATAAGTATTGGCATAAGATAGCCGGTGAGGTAATGAAAAAGTATGGATTAAAATCTACACATTCGCTCTACCTTACAATACTTGAAAAATACAAGGCAACAATTTATCCATGCATTAGAAAAGCTTAACCAAAGACTGAATATTCCCAAACACATAAGCGGTATCAGAAAAGAGGATATTAAACAAATGGCAAAGCACGCCGCAAAAGAGGCAAATCCCCTTTATCCCGTTCCCACCTTGATGGATGCGCAGAAACTGGAAGCATTATACAGACTTGCAGCAGATTGGAGCAAAAAAGATGATTGATACAATTCTAAATAAACATATTGTTTGATTTCAAGAGGAATTGTCCTATGAACCCTGTTTTTTGATCCTTGTTTTTAAAATGCCGTTATCCACATATGTTTTACTAAAAAATGAACATAAAAAAAGACGGCTGCATAGTATCTACAACCGTCATAGAAATTCCGTTATTTCATTTTCATCATATACTTATATCCTTTGGGAAAACTTGAATTTGCTCATCGATTTTGTACTTTATCAAGTTTTTCTCTGATTTTCGTAGCAATAAAGATTGCAATAATCATTTTAACCAGATCTCCGGGGATAAACGGAAATACACAAATGGAAAGTGCTGCAATTACAGGATTTCCAGACTGCAAACAAAACCACAATGTACCAAATGCATAGCATACAACTGTACCGATAATCATTCCAATTAACTGAATCCATTTCTGCTTAAATTTATTAATTGCGATTCCTGCTATAATAGCCATCGGAATAAACCCTATAATATAACCGCCGGTCGGTCCTGCAAGTTTTTCAATTCCACCGGTAAATCCGGAAAATACAGGAAATCCAACAAGTCCTATCAGAAGGTAAATTAAGTAGCTGATGGTTCCTTTTTTCCAATCCAGAATGTAGAGAGAAAGGTAAATTGCAAAATTGGTAAGCGTAATAGGCACCGGTCCGATTGGAATTGACATAGGCGCTAAAATACACATTATTGCCGCCATTAAGGCTATCGATAACAATGAATAGGTTCTCGTGTTCCGTATGCTTGTGTTAAACTTTTTTCCCATAATTATAATCTGATTCCTTTCTTTTGTCATCTGCACAAAGTGCCATAAAAACTTGTCTGGCTTTGGCATTTTTGGCATTAAATTTTATTATTCTGATTCGATTTCAAAAGTAAATCCTGCATCAATAACAGCTTTGTTCGAATCCGATTCTTTGAAGCATGTGTTTGTGCTGGTAAATTTTATCGTCAGATACCCATTTATACTTGTCAATTTCTGCTTTGGAGCGGCATGATTGAGCACAGTAAGCACAATCCTGAGAACAATTGCCTTTATACTTTCTGCGAAGCTTTTCCGCGCGTGTGATAAGCTCTTTCAACTGCTCATGCGGAGTATTCAGAATCTCAATTGCCTCTTCGCGGGAAATTTTCATTCATTTGCAGTTCAGAAATCATAGTTTGCATTCTTCCCAATCTTCTATAATTCCTAAATAATAACATATAGAGACAAATTTGTCAACCTATTACGCATATAAGGCACGGTTTTTGAATGAATAAACAAAGCGAATGGTTGGAAAGATTTCATGATCTTGTATATGGCATTTCGAAGGATGAAAGCAGGGTAAGAAAGGACAATTCAGCAAAGCATTTCCATGTTTTGCGCCAAATTGCCCTGAACATATTAAAATCGTATATTTTTACAGAAATGAACAGAGCCGATAAACCGCTTAAAATAGGGGCTTATCGGCTTTTCCTTAAATAACTAATTTCGGTGAAGCGCTTGATAGTATATAGTCAAATATGAATCATAAAATCATTAAGGGAACAGGGATAAAGGATCTTTTAAAAAATGGAAAGGGGCCGTAGCAAAAAGATTTTAATCATCATTTTGCTACGGCTCCGATCGTATTAAAAATTTTATCATCAGCCACCGAGATAGGATTTTTTAATTTCGTCACTCTGTGCAAGCTCTTTTCCACTGCCGGAAAGCTTAATTCTTCCGGATTCCAAAACATATGCACGATCTGCGATGTTAAGTGCCATTTCAGCGTTCTGTTCAACGAGCAGAATGGTTGTACCTACTTCGTGAAGCTCTTTGATAATATCAAAGATCTGTTGCACCAAGATAGGAGCAAGCCCCATGGAGGGTTCGTCAAGCATCAGGATTTTCGGGCGGCTCATAAGAGCTCTGCCCATTGCAAGTATCTGCTGTTCACCGCCGGAGAGTGTACCTGCAATCTGATTCTTTCTGTGTTTAAGTCTGGGGAAACGTTCAAACACTTCAGCAATACCTTCTTTAACATTTGAGGGAGTGGTGAAAGCTCCCATTTCAAGGTTTTCAAGAACTGTCATCTGTAAGAAAACTCTTCTACCCTCGGGAACGTGTGCAAGTCCTCTTGAAACGAGTCTGTAAGCTTCTGTTTTTGAAATATCCTCATCAAACAGAGTGATTGAACCTGTTTTTGAACGGAGGAGCCCTGAAATCGTTCTGAGAGTTGTGGATTTACCCGCACCGTTTGCACCGATAAGTGAAACGATTTCGCCTTCGTTTACGTCAATCGAACCATCTTTTAGAGCCTGAATTTGCCCATCATATACAGTAATATTATCAACCTTTAACATAAGCTAAGCCTCCGATTTCTTGCCGAGGTACGCTTCGATAACCGTAGGATTATCCTTAATCTCTTCCGGTGTGCCCTTGGCGATAATTTTGCCGTGATCAAGAACGCAAATTCCTTCGCACACATTCATAACGAGGTTCATATCATGTTCAATAAGCATAACCGCAATGTGAAATTCATCTCTTATGCGGCGTATGTTTTCCATAAGCTCAGATGTTTCGGAAGGATTCATACCTGCAGCAGGTTCGTCCAGCAATATGATTGACGGGTTAGTTGCAAGAGCGCGTGCAATTTCCAGCCTTCTCTGTTCGCCGTACGGGAGCGACCCTGCTTTTTGTTTTGCAAAGTCGGCCATATCGAAAAAGTCAAGATATTCCAGCGCTTTTGCATTTGAATGATTTTCTGATTTTCTGTAGCCAAATGTATGAGTAAATGACGAGAAAAACGACTGATGATAGGAATTATGAAGACCTACTTTCACATTATCAATAACCGACATATCAGAGAAAAGTCTGATATTCTGAAACGTTCTTGCAATACCCATACGGCTGACCTGAGCGGTTGTTTTCCTGGCTGTGGAATGTCCGTCGAGCATAATATCACCGCGAGTCGGACTGTATACATTTGTCAGCAGGTTAAAAACCGTTGTTTTTCCTGCACCGTTAGGACCGATAAGTCCTGCGATTTCCGTTCTCCCTACTGTGAGAGTAAAATCGTCAACCGCGGTAAGTCCACCAAAATCTATTCCGAGATGATGTGTTTCCAAAATCGGAGGCTTGTCTACATCACGTTCCGGCACGATAGAATGGCTCGGAACCGGTACCATCCTTGACATACTAATTTACCTCCCGTTCTGAATTCTTTTTATGATTAAGCTTGTACATAACCACTTCTCGCATTTGCTTTGCCTTTGCGCTGTTAGTGAGAAGCATTACTGCGATAAGAACTATTGCATATATAAGCATTCTGTAATCTGCAAGACCTCTCAAAAGTTCCGGCAACATATAAAGTGCAGCGGTTGCGATTATCGTTCCCGGAATATTGCTCATACCGCCGAGTACGACGAATACGAGTATAAGAATTGATGTGTTGAAATCGAATTTTTTAGCGGCAATTGTAGAGAAATTCATAGCGTACATAGCGCCTGCCATACCTGCAAGAAAAGCTGATGTGATGAACGCTGTAAGCTTATATCTTGTAATACCGATACCGACAGATTCTGCAGCAATACGATTATCACGAATTGCGGTAACAGCTCTTCCAACCTTACTGTTTATAAGATTTAATACAACAAACAATGTGAAGATAATAAGAAGTATGCCGGATGTGAATGTTGCAATCTTTGTAATTCCGACAGCTCCCTGCGGACCGTTTAAGATAACCTTTCCGTTTTCAAGACCGAGCTGGTCAATGCCTGTCATATTGATATGAAGACCGGACTTGTCAACACCCACGTAAATACAGTTAATTATGTTTTTAATAATTTCACCGAATGCAAGCGTTACAATAGCAAGATAGTCGCCTCTGAGCCTTAATACCGGGATGCCGATTAAAAGACCTGCAATACCTGCAAATATACCGCCGACAATAACCGCGATTAATAACTGAATCCCGGGTGATGTCACAGTATTTTTAATGCAAGCGACTGCAATTACTCCCGTAAATGCACCTACACTCATAAATCCGGCGTGACCAAGGCTGAGCTCACCAAGGAAACCAACCGTAAGTGTAAGCGAGATTGCCATAACAATGTATGTGCATATCGGAACAAGCTGACCGCTTATGGAATTGCTTATGTAT
>JAQXGO010000072.1 GCA_029006755.1 Clostridia bacterium
TGTCAGGTTGTCGTTTTTTCCATACAAAATGTGAGTGGGAACTGTCCATGCAATAGGGTGTTCTATTACATAGCACAGATACTCCCACGAAAGAGTCTCTCCAAATTCTGTTTGAATTTCTTTTTTGCTTTTTAGCTCATCTTCTGTTACATTTGACCACATCATCATATCCGCAATCAGCTTTTCCATATTCACAATGGGAGAAATAAAGTATGCTTTCTCTATTCGTTTATTGTGCAAGGCATTCATGGATAAAAAAGCCCCTATGCTGTTTGCAATCAAAATAACAGAATCATATCCCTTACTGTGCAAATCATAAAAACAAGAAAACTCTTCTTTAGCTTCCCACGGATTTTGTGATTTGTAGTCAAAACCAATAACATCACTTTCGGTAAAGAAAGGCTGATAATGCGTTGATTCCTCCGCATTGCCGCCTTTGCCATGTACATATATGACTAAACGTTTCATTTTTTGCCTCCGCAAATTACGATTTATCATTTTTGTAAAGTCTTTATATCCGCCTTACTTAAACCGTTTTTCTTGCCCTCTGCCGTAAAGCTCAGATTGCCCATAAAGGTAAAAAGAAATCTGGGGAAAGACGGTTTTACAAAAATTGTATCTCCCGACCTGTTGTTTGTTATATCCTCTGCCATTTGCTCCAGCGCCCCATCGACCTTTGCCAAAGGTCCTTTGCCGAGGGGCGCTGCGTGTACCATTCCTCCCGCGCCGACGGCAAGAGCCCGTCCTTTTGCAAGTCTGCATTTGTCACACCATTTCCATATGATTTTAATGGCAATATTGTTCTGCACATCATCATAAAAACCATTGTTTGCAATCACATACACTCTGCTCTGCGAAACAATACCCTCGGCGCTTGTTTTAAGTCTTTTTAAAAAGCCCAGAAAATACGCAGGAAGTGAATAGGCATACAGTGGAAATGAAAATACAATATTTTCTCCGTTTTTAAGAGCCTGCAAAAATGTCGCCTCGGAAATTTCGGAGGAGTGCATAATATTATAAATTTCTCCCTTTCCGCTTAGCTTTTCTTTTAATGCTTTCAAAAAATATGTAGAATTTCCACCCTCGTTATGGGGACTTCCGCATAGCATCAATGTACTCATAATATCGCACTCCTTAATTCTTTAAGTCCGTCAAAGAACTTCACCTCATAGCTTGTTGCACCGAAATTCATGGAATTTGCATGTACCAGACTCTCGGCAATCTGCCTTTCCTCATCGTCACATTCACCATAAAATAATACTTTCAGCTTAAAGCTGTGTTTGTAACGCATTTTATGGTGCATTTCGCCGCCGACAACACGAAAGTACGGCAGAACATATGGAATAGAACGGTCTATTACTGCTTTTATGCTTTCGGAATAGCAGCCGAATAAAACCGGGCTTATTAAAATCATCTCATCACATTTTGCCATGTATGACGGAATATCACTGCATCTGTCGCTTATCACGCATCTGCCCGGCGTTTTTACCCAGCAGCCAAAGCAACCCATACAGGGCTTTACTATCGGGTTTGCGGAAAACAGAATATCATCTTTTTTCGCCGCAGGGGTTTCATTTTGTATGTCGTAAATAATCAGTCTGCTCAATTTTCATTCTCCTTTTTGCCGCATTAGATCAACGCAATCCATATTTTACAATTTGTTTACTGTTTTTTATAATCGATATTCGCCAACCTTGCTTGTTTGCATAAGTCTTTTGTCTGCAGCTTATATCTTTTTCCGTCTTTTATGAAATGAGTTCCGCACTGTCTGAATTCAAAGTCAACATTTTTTCTGATACACTGCTTGCGGATATCTAAAACCCAATCGTAATCAAAAAGACGGGCATTTATGTCAGACTCTCCGCCGACAACTACCAATTCTATATCATCAAGATATTTTTCTATGTCGATTTTTTCAAGCAGCGGCTGCGCGGTTATACATTTGTGCTTGATTGGCAGCTTTTCAAACACAGATAGCTTTTTATCTGCATTTTTCTGATTTTCGATAGTGCAGCAAACAACCACATTTTCATATCCGTCGTCCCAATCATCCGGAATACATTCTAAAAATCTTTCTATTCGCTTTGTGAGAAAAAGAAA
>JAQXGO010000073.1 GCA_029006755.1 Clostridia bacterium
TGTTTGCAGTAACGACGAATACCCTCCTCAAAGAGATCAGCACCTTTTTCGAGCTGATAGCCGCAGGTGGATATAACAGCAACGTGTTTTCCGGCCCACAGGGACGGTCCTTTTTCTTCTCCATAGAACTTGTTCATACCATACATTAAACGGTCCATAACGGCCTTCATAGGCGGTGTACAGTACCATGAATAGATTGGCGTGGCGAAGATGATGACATCACTGTTGATTACAGAATCAAAGATTGGATAGACATCATCCTGATGCTGACATCCGAAAACATTCCAGTCCAGCTGACATACCCGGCAGGCTTTACATGAATGGATAGTTTTGTCATAAAGCCATATGAGTTCAACTTCGTTTCCTTGTGCTTTTAATTCTTCCATAAACGGTTCGGTAATAGAAATTGTATTACCGGTTTTTCTTGGGCTCCCCATTAAGATACAATATTTCATAGTACCCCTCCCTCTCCTGGATTGATAAGAATATTATAGCATATAAAAGGGGTAAAATGCCACAATATTCTGCTAAAATGAAGGTCGAATGCCAGGCGTACGTAATTTTCTGTTACATAGAATAAATTGTCTGAATTCGTTTGCTGCGGGTGACATATAACTGGTATTTTTCCATACAAGATATATCGGATGATAAAAGCTTAGATCCGTAATGGGAAGGACTTTTACGGGAGTCGTGTATAAACTTGGGTTTTCTACGACGAAACCGATACCAAGACCTTTAGATACCATGTAAGTGATCGTGTTAGGCTCATTGGCTGAAAAAATGGTTTTTAATCGAAAATCTGAATCGGTTTTTCGGGCAATAGCTGAGTGAATTGTTGAGGCAATACCGGTGCTGCTGTTATATCCGATAAATATTTCGTTCTTTATATCGTTGAAACAGACTTCCTCCTTTTCGGCTAAAGGATGATTTACAGGAACAGCAAGGTAGATTTCCTCACAGTAGAGAAGATCTCTTGCGATGGAAACGTTCGGGAAGATAATTTGTTCCAGGGGAAAAGATACTGCATAGGCGCACAGAACCGGTACATACATTGGCAGCCCTTTGGATAAAGTGGACGCCTGTATTGATTTCTTCCATAGCTTTGCAGACATAGTCATAAAAATATTTTCCGTAGCGGTTCAACTGAATATTGCGGCCGGATTTTTCAAAAAGAACGAGGCCGATTTCTTCTTCAAGACTTGCAATGGCTTTGCTTAAAGCAGAAGGTGAAATATGAAGCTCTTCAGAAGCACGGGTCAGGTGTTCACATTCTGCTATTTTTTTAAAATAAATTAAATGCTGCCAGTTCATAATGAACAACTCCTTTGTTCGTATATAAAGTATTTTAACATATGTGAGACAAAGAGAATAATGAAATATAGTGAATAATATATTGAATTTCCGGTCATGGACGCGGGAGGGCATAAGAGGTAAAATAAAAGCAGAAAAAAGATGGAAAGAAGGAATTATTATGTGTAATACAGGAAAATACAGTTGTGCGGATTGTGGGACAACAAATTGTAATGTAGGAGATAAGACTTATCCGGCTTTTTGTTTAACAACGCATATGGATGAGAAAATGCTGGATGGGGTCATGGAAACCTATAATGATGAGGAAAACCATCGTATTATGGTAAATGCGGCGGATATCGAGTATGAAGGCTATGGACGATTGACGCGTGTAGAGGAGACGGTAGAATTTGCAAAACGTATGGGATTTAAGAAAATCGGTATTGCGACTTGTGTCGGCCTGATTCGCGAAACGCGTATGCTTGCAAAGATTCTGAGACATCATGGTTTTGAAGTTTATGGTATCGGATGTAAAGTAGGGGCGCAGCCAAAGGTATCTGTTGGAATTAAGGAAGAGTGTTGTGCTGTAGGGGCCAATATGTGCAATCCGATTTTGCAGGCAAAGATGTTGAATGAGGCAAAGACGGATCTGAATATTGTCATGGGACTGTGTGTAGGTCATGACAGCCTGTTTTACAAGTACGTGGAGGGATTGACGACAACAATGGTTGTAAAAGACAGGGTTACAGGACATAATCCGGCAGCTGTGTTATACAATGCGGAGTCCTATTATAAAAGTAAATTGTTTGGAGAGTAATCCAATAAAAAAACAGCCGTAAATTTTAAATTTACGGCTGTTAATTTCAAAAATATGTTTTTTATAATCCCATAGATGCAAAGATGATAAATACGAAGCAGGAGATAAATGGAATGACGATCTGTGTAACGAAGATGTCAAAGTATGCTTCTTTGTGAGTCAGTTTACAAATACCAAGTAATGTAATCTGAGCACCCTGATGTGGTAAGCTGTCCAAAGTACCAGCAGCGATAGCAGCGATACGATGTACGTGTTCAAGATTTGCACCTAAAGCAATATATGTATCTGTTAAAGCGTTGAATGCAACACCCATACCACCGGAAGCAGAACCACAAGCACCGGCACAGATAGCAACTGTAATCATA
>JAQXGO010000074.1 GCA_029006755.1 Clostridia bacterium
GTGCTCGCGCAATGCAAGAAGCGATTCGCCAATATTTTCCGAAAGAATGTACGGCGACCGATCCGGAGGGCGGTATCTTTTTATGGTGTACCTTACCCGAGGGTGCGGACAGTGATGCACTGCTGAAAGAAGCAGTGGCCAGAAATGTTGCGTTCGTGCCTGGTTCTTCCTGCATGATAAGACCGGAGGACGGCAAGCCATACTTTAGGCTGAATTATTCTTTGACGCAACCGGATAAGATAAAGGCCGGAATCTGCCTGTTAGGAGAGGTAATTAAGAATGGATAAAAAAATGATTTTTAGTGGTGTGCAGCCGTCAGGCTGTGTTACACTGGGGAATTATATTGGAGCGCTGAAAAACTGGGTAAAACTGCAGGAGGAATATCATTGTATGTACTCCGTGGTTGACCTGCATTCTATCACAGTACGGCAGGATCCGGAGGCACTCAGAGAACGCTGCCTTTCTTTTCTAGCATTGTATCTGGCTTGCGGGATAGATCCGGAGAAAAGCATATTGTTTTTCCAGTCCCATGTAACGCAGCATGCTGAGCTGTCTTGGTTACTTAGCTGTCACACCTATATGGGCGAACTTTCACGCATGACGCAGTTTAAGGATAAAAGCGCCAAGCACGAGGATAATATAAATGCAGGGCTTTTTACATATCCTGTTTTGATGGCGGCAGATATTCTACTGTATCAAACAGACCTGGTGCCGGTAGGGGCAGACCAGACACAGCATCTGGAGCTTGCGAGGGATATTGCAATTCGGATGAACCACACATATGGGGAGGATACCTTTGTTGTGCCGGAAGGCTATTATGCACCTGTCGGAGCAAGGATTATGAGCTTGCAGGACCCAACTTCTAAAATGAGCAAGAGCGACCCGAACCCCAACGGCTATATTTGGGTTTTGGATGCGCCGGAGGTGATTGCAAAGAAGATTAAACGGGCTGTAACCGATTCAGACGGCGTGATTGCTTACCAGGAAGGAAAGCATGGTGTCAATAATTTGTTGTCCATTTACGGCGCTGTAACAGGCCAAACGCCGCAAAAGGCAGCAGAAGGCTTTGCAGGACAGGGTTATGGTGCGCTGAAAACACAAGTGGCGGAGGCTGTCATTGAAGAGCTGCGGCCGGTACGGGAAAAGTATGCACAGATTATTGCCGATAAAGAGTATTTAACAAAGGTCTATAAAGACGGTGCAGAGAAAGCCAGCGCTTTAGCAGAAAAAACACTGGAAAAGATACAAAACAGGCTTGGCTTTGTCAAAAGAGGCTAAACGCCGAAGAAAGGATAAGTGAGAATCGTGGAAAAAGTATATTTGCTTTTATCGTTTGCGGTCGCATTTATTATCACTTTTGCATCCACTCCGTTTGTAAAGCGCTTTGCAGTGCGTGTCGGCATTATTGATAAGCCAAATGAGGCACGCCGCGTGCATAAAAAACCAACACCTTTATTGGGCGGATTGGGTATGTTCTATGGGTTTATTATCAGTATCATGATTTTTTCCAATGTGGATAAAAGTATTCGCGGTATGATACTGGGAGCACTGATTATTCTGATTATTGGGATTGTGGATGATGCGAAACAGCTTAGTGCAAAGGTAAAGCTGCCCTTTCAGATTCTGGCTGCAGTGGTACTGATTTTGCATGATGTGCAAATTAGCATTATTTCCGTACCGACATTTATTTCTGAAAGCGGCGTAATCAGTTTAGGCTTTTGGAGTATTCCGCTGACCATTATTTGGGTAGTAGGCGTTACCAATGCCGTCAACCTTGTAGATGGATTGGATGGCCTTGCGGCCGGGGTGAGCTCTATTGCTTGCATGTCGCTGTTTTGCATTGCTTTATTGGTGGGAGAACAGGAAGTTGCCCTTATAACAGCTGCCTTGGCCGGTGCTTGCTTTGGGTTTTTGCCATACAATTTTAATCCTGCCAAGATATTCATGGGCGATACCGGGTCGACTTTTTTAGGCTTTATCTTGTCTTCTGTTTCTATTATGGGATTGTTTAAAAGCTACGCGGTGATCAGCATTGCAGTACCGTTTTTGGTATTGGGATTACCGCTTTTCGACACCGGCTTTGCGATTGTACGCCGTATGGCGGCCGGCAAGCCGATTATGAGTCCGGACAGAGAACATCTGCATCATAAGGTGCTGGATATGGGATTTTCACAGAAAAAAACAGTGGGAATTATTTATTTAATGTGTACGGTTTTAGGGCTTTGTGCTGTTGTTTTGGTATCTAACGGCGTTCTGCAGGCAGTGCTTTTGGTGCTTGGCGTTATTTTGGCGGCACTCATTGCAGCACGGGTTATGGGCATGAAAAAAGCAAGTGAGAATTCACTAAAGACCGAGGAGGACAAGAAGGCATGATCAAGGTGATGACAGTTTTCGGGACAAGACCTGAGGCAATCAAAATGGCACCCTTAGTACTTGCACTTGATAAGGCCGAAGGTATTGACTCGAAGGTGTGTGTGACAGCGCAGCATCGACAGATGTTAGATCAGGTTTTAGAAATTTTTGGTATTACGCCTGATTTTGACTTAGATATTATGCAGGCCGGGCAGACACTGGAGGGCATTACAACGCGCGCTTTAGAAGGATTGTGCCGTGTTATGCGAGAAGAAAAACCGGATATTGTATTAGTGCATGGCGATACAACGACTACATTTGCCGGCGCTTTGGCCGCTTTTTACAGCGGTGCAGCCGTTGGCCATGTCGAAGCAGGACTTCGTACTTTTGACAAGTGGTCGCCGTTCCCGGAGGAAATGAACAGACGTCTTACCGGTGTGATAAGCGATTTACATTTTGCACCTACGGAAAAGAATAGGGAAAACTTACTTCGCGAGGGTGTGGCACCTGAAAAAATAATGATTACCGGCAATACAGTGATTGATGCTTTGCGGACGACGGTAAAAAGCACATATCCGTTCAAGGACAAAACATTGGCGGAGATGCCATGGGAGGAAAAACGCGTCATTTTAATGACCGCACATCGCCGTGAAAATTTAGGTGAACCCATGCATCAGATTATGCGTGCGGTACGTCGCATTGCTGAAGAATTTGCAGATGTCGAAATAGTATACCCTGTACACCTGAATCCGGCAGTCCGTCAGGTTGCCCATGAGATTTTAGGGCAGGTTGCACGTGTGCATTTAATTGAACCGCTCGATGTGCAGGAGCTGCATAATGCAATGAATCGTTCCTATATGGTTATGACGGATTCCGGCGGGTTGCAGGAGGAAGCACCGTCTTTAGGGAAACCGGTACTGGTTCTCCGTACAGAAACAGAACGGCCGGAAGCGGTTGAAGCCGGAACAGTCAAAATTGCCGGCGTCAATGAAGATACTATTTATTCCATGGCCAAAACGCTGCTGACTGATCAAGCTGCGTATGAAAAAATGGCGAAGGCTGTAAATCCCTATGGGGACGGCAATGCTTCTGCACGAATTGTAAAGGCAATTATAGAAAATTTCGGCAGAAATTAACAATAAAAAAGCAGAATATTTTTCATATAGAGTAGAAAACTAAAGCCGTGATATATATTACGGCTTTTTGGTTTGGAGGAATATATGAAAAAACGAGTAATCGGTATGCTTCTTTGCGCTGTACTGGCCTCTAGTTATATTATTTCCCACCCGCTTAGTACGGAGGTTCTATCACGCTACGGGTCTTCCGGGGAAGAAGTGGTCAAAATTCAGGAACGTCTGAAAAATTGGGGGTATTACGACGGAAATATAGATGGTGTATACGGTGTCAAGACCGCTGAGGCTATCAAAAAGTTTCAGGAAAAAAACGGGCTGAAAGCGGACGGAATAGCCGGGGAGAAAACCCTCGCCAGCTTAGGCCTTGCAAACACGGTGGCGACATCCGGCAATGGAGGAAATTCCACACAAGAGGGAAATGTTGATTTACTGGCGCGTGCTATTAACGGAGAAGCTAGAGGAGAGCCTTATAC
>JAQXGO010000075.1 GCA_029006755.1 Clostridia bacterium
AGAATATTTTATAGAAAATCGGGTTTATACGATTTCTCCGGGCGATTTTGCGATTATTGCGCCGTATGTGTTACATAAAACAAGCGGAAAAAGCTTTAAGCGTATTTTGGTGGGTGTGGATTACGATGAGTTACCGCCTCTGCTGTTAGATTGCATGGAAAAATGTATCAAACAAGGGGTCGTCCGTACGCCGACCATACGGGTTCGGTTTATGGAGGAACTTTTAGAACGAATGATGGCGGAATATGAAGGGAATGGATGCAGCCCGCTTTTGGAATCCTATTTTTCCGCACTTATGCTGGAACTTGTGGGTTTCTATGAAAAACCTCCGGCACCTCGTTCACCGGAAAACGATCGGATGCTCTCCGTTGTCCAGTATATTAACTCCAATTATGCAGAGGATATTTCAGTGGAAAACTTGGCAAAACAAGTGTTTTTAAGCCGGTCACACTTTTGCAGACAGTTTAAAAAAATCACAGGGTTTTCTCCATTGGAGTACATTCACAGCGTACGGCTGAAAGAGGCTGAAAGCCTGCTGATGGGAACAGATCTTTCGATTACAGAAATTGCATTACAAACCGGATTCCCGGGCGGCAATTATTTTGGGGATTTCTTTAGAAAAAACCATGGGATATCGCCGCGTGAGTGGAGAAAAAAGGCTTGTGAAGAATAAAACCAAAGAAATATGGGCATTCTATAAAAAGAGGGGCCATAGCGAAATGCTACGGCTCCTTGATTCTTGATTATTCGCAAGTTCCGAATTTCCCTTGACATAAAAGATGCTGAAATCCAGTTTGTCTCAACGCCTCATAGAGCATAATGGCGACAGAGTTTGAAAGATTTAGGGAACGTGCATCCTCAATCATGGGAATGCGAACAGCTGTATTTAAATTTGCCTGGATAAATGCTTCAGGTAAACCGCGGGTTTCTTTGCCAAAAACAAGATAATCTCCGTCCCTGTATGTGACTTCGGTATATTTTTGCGGTGCTTTGGTAGAAGCCAGAAACAATCTGCCACCTTTTGCACTTGCAAGAAATTCCTCTAAATTCTCATGATATTCTACCCCTAAAAGGTGCCAGTAATCAAGCCCGGCTCTTTTAAGGGATTTGTCATCAACGGAGAATCCCATCGGTTTTACAATATGTAAGCGGGCGCCGGTAGCGGCACAGGTACGTGCGATGTTGCCGGTGTTTTGTGGAATTTCCGGCTCAACCAAAACAATATGAAAGGCCATAATTTCCTCCTATAATATTTTTTGCAAAACAGATGCAATTTTTATTGCCATGCATAAGTAGCCATGGTCATTGGGATGACAGCCATCTGCAGTACAAATGTCTTCATATTCACCTTTAAAAATGCTTTCCCCATCAATAAAATACACGTTTTTATCTCCGGCAGCCATGGCATGATTATATGTAGCACGGATAACCTCTCGCCGCGCTTCATCTTCACCCTTTTGAAAATCCGGTTTAGAAAGGAGCAGAATGGGCAATTTCGGCTGTGCTTTGCGGACTGTGTTAAAAAACAACTCGTGCGTAGCCTGCAAAAAATCGACATCCGGTGCATTGTGGTCATAATCATACACAAACGCGCGAAGGGTTAAACCAGCAATGTATTCTGCTACAGGCAGCTGTCCTTTCGCACCGCCTGAAACGCCAAGATTGATAATATCTGTATCCAGCATGCGAGAAAGAATGGAAGGATACGTGTTGCCTGTGCGGGAAACGCAGCAGCCCTGTGTAATAGAAGAACCATAAAACAGAATAGGCGCGTTTTGCGGATAAGAACTGCCGGCTAATAGCACAGCATCTTCAGGAATGGATATAAATACATCCTCAATTTGGTTATACATCGGAAAATAAAGCGTGATATCTTTCATGCCGCAGGGCATAGAAAGCTCGGCTTCGTATTCATCTGTAAAGGAGACCGGCGGACGAAAACTTTTATAGTACCGTTCCTTGCCAGCATTATCTTTTATATACACGTCAAACCCTTTCATGGCGGTTATGGTGCCGCTGGTCGTGACAGGGGTGACAGTGGGCGTGACTACACGAAGCTGCATTACGGAAGCATCCGTTTTAAAGCGGGCACGGACTCCGGAGGTCATACAATTCATTAACGAGTATCCTTCGCCGACTTTTGCAGCGGTTTCCGCAGGCATACGCTTAAAAACACCTTTGTTTTCAGGCTTATATAAGCCATATAATCGAAAAGGCGCTTCGCGTACGGAATAGGTCTTACCATTTGGAATAGTGGTGATCGTATCCGGTACAAGATTTTTGTCAATTTTCTTCATGTTCATCTTCAACATCTCACTTCATTTCTATTTGTACGCATCAAACAGAATCGTTCATTAATGCGATACATCCATTGGGATTCAGCCTTAAAACAAATTTCTATACGAATTCGAAATTGCATCCGTATTAGTATAGCACACAGAAAAATAGTTTTCAATAAAAAATTAAAATACTCTTTACATATTCTTATTTTTTTAGTAAAATATACATTGAGGTGTATACATGGATATTCATGAACTGAGAGAAATAATTCATCATCACAATTACTTATATTATGTAAAAGATATGCCGGAAATTTCGGATTACGAATTCGATATGCTTTTGCAAAAGCTCAAGGAAATGGAGGCGGCCAATCCTGCCTTAATTACACCGGATTCTCCTACCCAAAGAGTGGGCGGGGTGCCTGCCGAGGGTTTTCCTACGGTTACGCATACTGTACCGATGGAAAGCCTGAATGATATATTCTCGTTTGATGCGTTGCGGGAGTTTGACCAAAAAGTGCGTGCGGTTATTGCAAAGCCTGTTTATACGGTTGAACCTAAGATTGACGGATTATCGGTTTCACTCGAATACCGCAACGGTATATTCTATCGCGGTTCAACCCGCGGGGATGGTGTCAACGGAGAGGACGTTACGCAGAATTTAAAGACGATTCGTTCCATTCCGTTGCGTTTATCCAAAAAAGTACCGTTTTTAGAAGTGCGGGGAGAGGTTTTTATGCCTCGTAAAAGCTTCTTAAAGCTGAATGCAGCACGCGAGCTAACCGGAGAACCTCTTTTTGCAAATCCCCGAAACGCTGCGGCCGGCTCTTTGCGGCAGCTTGACCCAAACATTGCTGCACAGCGCGGGCTTGATATTTATGTATTTAACATTCAACAGATCGAAGGCATTACAATTTCTACACATAGCCAAGGCCTTGCAGAACTACGTGCATTAGGCTTTAAGGTGATTGATACACAGCCTGGGGTGGAGAATATAGAAGAGGTTATAAACCTTGTTTCGCAAATTGGAGAGAGCCGTGATGTACTTGCGTGCGATATTGATGGTGCAGTGGTCAAGGTGGATGACTTGGCACAGAGAGACGTTTTAGGAAGCACGTCGAAGTTTCCACGGTGGGCAGCGGCATATAAGTTTCCGCCGGAGCAAAAGGAAACAACGCTTGAGGATATCATTATTCAAATTGGCCGGACAGGCGTTGCTACGCCCAATGCAGTGCTTACGCCCGTTCGTGTGGCCGGTTCTACTGTGAGCCGTGCGACATTGCATAATATCGATTTTATTCGGGAAAAGGATATTCGGATAGGGGATAGGGTTTTAATTCAAAAAGCCGGGGACATTATTCCGGCTGTTTCCTGCGCTCTGCCACAAAAGCGGAAAGGAAACGAAACAATATTTAAGATGCCTTCCGCCTGCCCGGTTTGCGGCGCACCGCTTGTCCGAAAAGATGATGAGGCCGCTTATCGCTGTACAGGAGACAGATGTCCGGCGCAGCTTGCTCGCGGTATTATTCACTTTGCATCGCGAGATGCGATGGATATCGACGGACTTGGGCCCGCGGTTATTAACAAGCTTTTAGAGGAAGGACTTATCTCCTCCTTTGCTGATTTATATGCATTAAATGCGGAAGATATCGCTACAATAGACAAGATGGGGGCAAAGAGTGCAGAAAACCTAATTGCCTCCATTGCTGCATCTAAAAAAAGGGATATGGGTGTGTTGCTGTTTGCCTTAGGCATACGCCATGTAGGGAAACGTGCGGGCATGATTCTTGCACAACATTTCGGATCTTTCGATGCCCTTATGCAGGCTTCCAAAGAAGAAATCTCCGAAATCCATGAAATTGGGGATAAAATAGCAGAAAGTGTATGGAATTACTTTTCGCATCCGGATACGAAAGAGCTGGTGGATAGATTGCAGAAATTAGGTGTAAATATGCACACGCTGTCTAAACCGACCGGCAATCGATTTGCCGGGAAAACATTCGTGCTGACAGGAACCTTGCCTACGCTAAGTCGTGCGGAAGCAACCAAAAAAATCGAAGCGGAGGGCGGACGTGTTTCCGGAAGTGTGTCCAAAAAAACAGATTATGTGCTTGTAGGTGAGGAGGCTGGCTCGAAGCTTGCAAAGGCAGAAACACTTGGCATCCCCATATTGGATGAGCCTGCATTTTTGAGTTTGTTGGAGAAAGAGTAGATATGCAAAAAGTATTAAGTTTTGTTCGCCGTGCGGTGGATGATTATCATATGATAGAAGACGGAGATAGAATTGCAGTAGGCGTGTCCGGGGGAAAGGATAGCGTTACATTGGCCCTTGCCCTTCACGCGCTGCGCCGTTTCTATCCCCAAAAATTCGAAATTGTTCCCATAACCCTTTCCATGGGATTTGCGGACATGGATTTCACATCGCTGCGCGATTTTTTTAAAAGCCATGGCCTCTCACTGCAAGTGCAGGAAACCAATATTGCAGAAATACTATTTGACATTCGGAAGGAAAAAAATCCGTGTTCTTTATGCGCTAAGCTCAGGCGAGGTGCTTTACATGATGCAGCCATTGCTGCCGGATGTGGAAAGGTAGCCTTAGGGCATCATAATGATGATGTTTTAGAAACCTTTCTTTTATCTCTTTTCTACGAAGGGCGCATACATTGCTTTAGCCCTGTTACATATTTAGACAGAAAGAATATTCATTTGATTCGACCGATGATTTACATGAAAGAACAGGATGTTATTGGATATATTCATCGATCGGGAGCTTGTGTAGTACATAACCCATGCCCGGCGAATGGATATACAAAAAGACAGTATGCAAAAGAACTTTTAGCCACGCTTACACAAGAAAATCGCGGACTAAAAGAAAGAATGTTTACAGCTTTACAAGCGTCGCTTGAAAACTGGAGAAAGGATGGATCAGTATGAAAATTACGAAAGCAGTAATTCCGGCCGCAGGACTCGGCACACGTTTTCTGCCGGCAACTAAGGCAGTCCCTAAAGAGATGCTTCCGATTGTGGACACACCCACGTTGCAGTATATCATTGAGGAGGCAGCTAATTCCGGCATTGAAGACATTTTAATCATTACCGGACGCGGAAAACGTGCAATTGAAGACCACTTTGACAAATCGTATGAACTGGAGAATGAATTGGCAAGAGCCGGCAAGGAAGAACTTCTGCCGCGGTTGGAGTACATTTCTTCACTGGCTAACATTCATTATGTGCGTCAAAAACAGGCACTCGGATTAGGCCATGCCATTCATTGTGCAAAATCCTTTGTCGGACAGGAACCGTTTGCAATCCTGTTGGGGGATGATGTTGTACGCGCAGAAAAGCCCTGTTTGAGACAGATGATTGATGTGTATGACAGGTATGGTGCCAGCGTGCTTGGCGTGCAGGAAGTGCCGGATGCAGACGTATCCAAGTATGGAATTGTGGATGCGGAGTACATAGAAGAGAATGTGCATCGTGTCATGGATATGGTAGAAAAGCCTTCTTTCATTGAGGCACCCAGTAATATTGCGGTTTTAGGACGGTATATTATTACGCCGGAGATCTTTACAATTCTTGAAAAAACGAAACCGGGTGCAGGCGGAGAAATTCAGCTGACAGATGCACTTCGTGAACTTGCAAAAGAGCAGCCTATGTATTGCTACACGTTTGAAGGAAAGCGTTACGATGTTGGAAGCAAGATCGGGTTTTTAAAGGCAACAGTAGAATACGCTTTGGCAAGAGAGGATATCGGCGCCTCATTTTTGGAATACTTAAGGAAGACAGTAGAGGATTTTGGTGCATGATAGAGATAAAAGCGCATGCCAAACTGAATTTATCTTTGGATGTTGTGGGGAAGCGCCCGGACGGCTATCATAATTTATGCAGTATAATGCAGTCGGTTCGTTTGGCAGATGACATCACTATCCGTCGTAATCCCGATATCAGTATACTGTGTGATGCAAAGTATGTTCCGATGGATCAGCAGAATACTGCATATCGTGCGGCGAAGTTGTTTTTGGATGAAGCAAAGCAGGATGGCGGTGTATCTATCCGTATACGGAAAAGGATTCCGGTGGGCGGCGGTATGGGCGGCGGTAGCGCTGATGCGGCAGCTGTTTTAATGGGTATGAATAAACTGTTCGGCTATCCGTTTTCATTTAAGAAATTAAAGGAGATTGGCCTGCGATGCGGTGCAGATGTGCCTTTCTGCATGACGGGAGGCACATGCCTTGCGGAAGGATTGGGTGAGATTCTAACGCCGTTGCCGGCAATGCCTCGTTGCAGCATTTTGTTAGTGCGTCCGCGATTTCCATTAAATACAAAGCAAATGTTTTCCGGAGTGAAGATGGATGCAATCACCTGCCACCCGGATACAGAGGGAATTATCAATGCCGTGTATAATCGGGATCTAAAAGGTATTTGCGATAGAATGTATAATAATCTGGAGGCCTTTGTGCCCCGGAAAGAAATTGCAATATATAAAGAATTACTGCAAAAAAATGATGCGATGGGGGCACTTATGACAGGAAGCGGATCCGTTGTATTTGGCATATTTAGTTCGTTTGAGAAGGCGCGCATTGCGGCAGAAGCGTTTCGAGCGTTGCCGGTGCATACGTACATCACAACGCCACTTGC
>JAQXGO010000076.1 GCA_029006755.1 Clostridia bacterium
ATTTTCTATAAAATATTCTCTTTCCCCTGCTTTTAAATAGTAAATCTCGCACTCCTTGTGGGAATGTTGGCGATACATATGTACATTTTCCCCGCTACCTCTATTCAGCCTTATACTTTGCATGTTCCATTACCCTCATTTTAAGTAATTATATATGGTTACCGCAGCTTCTCCTCTTGTGATTTCCCGCTTCGGCGCAAAACAACCTGTTCCGTCACCCTTAACAATGCCTAATCCTTTGGCAATGGCAACATAGCCCAAAAGTGCCGGATCAATGGCTTCTGCATCTGTAAAATCAGTACGGAATATACCCGGAATCTCTGCAAAGTTTTTATATCCCATCGCGCGAAGCAGATAAGAAACCGCCAGTTCTCTTGTCAGCGGTGCATCCGGCGTCTTATCCTCTGTCGGCAAGATGCCCGCCTCTTCTGCATTCTCATAGATCCGTTCTTCGTCAATTTTCCCATCACGGTAGGGAACATACTCCATAACCGCGGTAGACAACAAGGTTACAAACTCTTTTTGGGTAATAATGCTATCCGGCAAAAAGCTGTCTCCATCCATACAAACACCTACGGATGCAAGTGCACGGATTGCTTCCTCCGCATAGTGCCCTTGAATATCTGTATATATTTTTTTCTCCTGCTCTTCGTAAGGCTTACCATTTGCAGACAAAAGCGCTCCGCTTTTTCCATCAACATAAGAAATATTTTTTCTGCTGATGTTATATACGCAAGTTGCTGTTTTTTCCTGTATGTAATAGCAGCTCTGTAACGCTACTGCAGAAAAAAACGCATGATAGATATCTGCCTCCGGCATTATGTTTTCGGTTGCAGCAAAAGTCATACTTTTGTCCCAGTTTCTATGATACGAAATGATTTTCTTCGTTGTGCTGTCTATTTGCATTGTAATCCTATTGTCGCGAACAGGGATCCCATTGACCACACGGTCTGCACACATGCTTGCGCTTCCGTGTGCCCGCGTGTCTGTTCGATCCGGTGCATCCATTTCTGCCTTATACGCTGTTAAATATTTGTCTGCAAATTGCGCAAAGACATCCTTTGCCTCCTCATCTGTCAGGGTCGTATCCTCTTTTCTGTCACTATACCCATAAAATTCAATGAGTTCTCCCGTTTTTGCATCCATAAATGCATGCACAGAGCTATATTTTTCTTCATTCTTTGCTTGCAAGAAGATATGCAGTTGATACGTCTCGTCTGCAACCTGATATATGCTTCCTTCTGCAAGTTTTACCCCATCCGGCAAATACAATTCCGGCATACTTTGCAGTATAGCTACGGCCTCTTCGTAGGTTTTAAGTCCTCGTATCTCGTCTACAACCTTTTTTTCTGCCGGTGTGAGTGCTGTGTCTGCCGCCATAGACCCTGCATTTTTTTCAGCGGCATATTCCCTAATGTTGTCATCGTTTTCCCCGGGGTGAAACGGCTTTCCGCTTACAGCATCCAAAAATCTGTCTTCGTCCTTGGGTGTATATACAATCTTCGCTTCTTTATCATCACCAAACGCAACATACTGCTTATATAAGTATCCATTATCTTGGTATGCTGTCTTTGCCATATCCGCTTCCATTGTTCCTTCTATAGACGGGAAAGCAATGCCCGTGTGATGGGATAACGAAAAATCTTTCATCTTTCCGGTAAGGCAATGAATAGAAATATTTGCGCTGTCATTATATATCGGTACATTCTGTACGCGGCGAGCAATCTGAACATAATAGGTATCCATTTGCAATGTGCAGGTCGCATCTCCGGCATATTCTGCCGCAATAGAAGGGTTCAGTCTCTTGATTACTGCACGCGCGTTTTCTATGGCTTCTTGCTCCGTAATTTTCGGAATGACCTTTCCTATTCTATCTCGTGTTTCCGCTTCCTGATACATGTTTACATTCTGAATAATACCATCATCCGAAACACGTACATGTAAATTTGCGTACTTTGAAGCATCCTGCGGCGTAGTCCATTGAAATGTATAGATTGTTTTCCCGTCATGCAAATACTGATCACTTGAAAACACAGTACATTCCAGCGGAATCTCTACCCTTTCTTTCACGGATAGAATGAGTCCGGCAGCATCTTCCGATGCAGCAGTTACCGTATTACTGATTGCACAAATAATCATGATGAGTGCTACAAATAATGTAAGTCGTTTCACATAAACCACTCTCCTTTATTTTTTGACGAGATGGTAAAGGGATATGTTTCCCCTACTGAGAATTATAGCACATTTTCTGTATTTCTGTCAATGCCCATACTTGTTTGCATGTAAAAAAGGGGGCCGTAGAAAAATGCACAGACCGCATAACGCATACGATTCTTGAGAAGATGCGGATCAGCCTTATAAGAGTCAAAAAGTTAGGGTGGAAATTCGCTAAACAATGCATTTCATAAATAAAAATGCTTTATACTATGAACAAACTGCGCCTCTCGACGTACCTGTGTACGCCTTCGGGAACCCAAAGCCTGCGGCTTTGGCGCAGTTTGTCCATTCTGCACTATTTTTCTCCAACCCCAAAAGGAGCCGTAGCAAAAAGATCTTTAATCATCATTTTGCTACGGCTCCTTGCATAATTCTTTTAAAACTTTTTGACTCTTAGTACATGCCACCCATGCCGCCCATGCCAGGTGCTGCTGCAGCCGGTGCTTCCTTTTCAGGCTGGTCAGCAACCAAACTCTCTGTTGTCAACACCATAGCTGCAACGCTTGCTGCATTTGTCAGTGCACTGATAGAAACCTTAGCCGGATCAACGATACCGGACGGAATCATTTCCACATATTCGCCCTTCAGTGCATTAAAGCCGATGCCCTTCTTTGCAGAAGCAATCTTGTCTACAATAACAGAACCCTCAAGACCTGCATTGGCTGCAATCTGTCTTACCGGGGCTTCCAGTGCTTTCAGAACAATCAAAGCACCTGTTTTTTCGTCGCCTTCCAGTGTGTCTACAAGGCTTGCAACATCGTCCATTGCATTCAGGAATACAGTACCGCCGCCAGCTACGATGCCCTTTTCTACTGCAGCGCGTGTTGCCGCAAGTGCATCCTCTACGCGAAGCTTCTTTTCCTTCATTTCTGTTTCCGTTGCAGCGCCAACCTTAATGACTGCAACACCGCCGGCAATCTTCGCCAATCTTTCCTGCAGCTTTTCGCGGTCGAAATCAGAGGTTGTTTCCTCAATCTGCATTTTAATCTGTGCTACACGGTCACGAATTGCCGCACTGTCGCCGGCACCATCAATGATAATCGTGTTTTCCTTCTGCACTTTAACCTGTCTTGCTGTACCGAGCTGGTCAATAGTTGTATCCTTAAGGTCAAGACCTAATTCCTCAGAAATAACCTGGCCGCCGGTGAGTATTGCAATATCTTCAAGCATTGCCTTTCTTCTGTCGCCAAAGCCCGGTGCCTTAACAGCCACGCAAGTAAATGTGCCACGGAGTTTGTTTACAATTAATGTAGAAAGTGCTTCGCCTTCTAAATCTTCTGCAATAATCAGAAGCTTTTTGCCTTGCTGTACAATCTGTTCCAAAATAGGCAGAATTTCTTGTACATTGGAAATCTTCTTGTCTGTAATGAGAATGAGAGCGTCATCTAAAACAGCTTCCATCTTCTCCGTGTCTGTCACCATATATGGTGTAATATAGCCACGGTCAAACTGCATACCTTCAACAACTTCGCTGTAGGTTTCTGCTGTTTTGGATTCCTCCACGGTAATAACGCCGTCGCCGGTTACTTTTTCCATCGCTTCTGCAATGAGTTCGCCGACCGTTTCATCTGCGGCAGAAATGGCAGCAACACGGGCAATATCATCTTTGCCTTTCACTGTTTCACTTGCCTTGTCAATATAATTCACTGCGGCATCCACTGCTCTTTGGATACCCTTTCTGACAATCATCGGGTTTGCACCGGCTGCTACATTCTTCATGCCTTCATGAATTAAGGCCTGTGCAAGCAGTGTTGCTGTAGTTGTACCATCACCAGCAATATCATTGGTCTTTGTTGCAACTTCCTTCACAAGCTGTGCGCCCATATTCTCGAATGCATCTTCAAGCTCAATTTCCTTTGCAATCGTAACACCATCATTTGTAATAAGCGGTGCACCAAACTTCTTATCCAAAACAACATTTCTGCCCTTAGGGCCTAATGTAACCTTTACAACATCTGCAAGCTGGTTAATACCGCGTTCTAAAGAACGTCTTGCTTCTTCACCAAATAAAATATCTTTTGCCATATTCAAAACCTTCCTTCTATAAATTATTCAACCTTTGCCAAAATATCACTTTGACGCAGAATGATATATTCTTCACCGTCAATTTTAACTTCTGTACCGGCGTACTTACTCATAATGACCTTGTCGCCAATGTTCACTTCCATCTTAATTTCCTTGCCGTCAACAACGCCGCCGGGGCCTACTGCAACAATTTCAGCCATCTGGGGCTTTTCCTTTGCAGCGCCGGGTAAAACAATGCCGCTTTTGGTAGTTTCTTCGCTTTCCAGCATCTTAATGACTACTCTGTCTGCCAATGGTTTAATGTTCATAACAAATCTCCTCCTGTATATTCTTGCTTTAGCACTCTCACGCCTTGAGTGCTAACAGTGTTAAGTTTACCACATTTTTGCAGTAATTCAACACGCGTATTCTTCTATTTATCCATAAAAATACCACTATTTCTTTGTTTTTCTCATTTTTTCTCAAAATTTCATAAATTTTCATGTTTTTTTGTTTTTTTACTTGATTTAAAAGCGTTTTTGGTGTAAAATAGGAAGAAAATATTGTAGGAGTGAAAAACATGAACAAGAGAAACATTGAATCTATTGCCGTAGAGGGCAAACGTGTATTGGTTCGTTGCGACTTTAATGTGCCGCTGGACGCGGATAAGAACATTACAGATGAAACAAGAATTTTGGGTGCATTGCCTACCATCCGCTATCTGGTTGACCACAATGCAAAGGTAATTCTTTGCTCTCACTTGGGCAGACCGAAGGGCGAGTTCAACCCGAAGTTCAGTTTGGCACCTGTTGCAAAACGTCTTTCCGAGCATCTCGGCCGCACAGTGCAGATGGCGGCTGATGTAATCGGTGACAGTGCCAAGGCTTTAGTGGCCGCAATGCAGGACGGCGATGTTGTTCTTTTAGAAAATGTTCGCTTTCATAAAGAAGAGGA
>JAQXGO010000077.1 GCA_029006755.1 Clostridia bacterium
CAGTTATCCTATGATTGTAATTATGGCTTTGATGTTAGTAATATCAACTATTGATATTGTCCTTAGTATAAAGCTTTACAACATGGTTTTAATTGGAAGATCCTCTTCTAAAATATAGCTAATATTTACGGCATCTAAACCATTCGGCTCTTCCAAAAATATCCGTTCAAAATGAACGGATATTTTTTTATCCAAGCCGATAGGTTTGGGATATCATTACGCAGTATGCGTGCATGTATCAGCTTCATTCTATGTGCATTTTGATTGAAGTTACAAAATAAAAGCACAAAACACATCCATGCAATGAATGTTTTGGTATACATTTCACAAAAATGATAAATGCAGTCGAACAGTGCAGCGAATACTTGACAAAAATCTACATAATTGATAAAATATACATGGATAATAATAAAAATTTCACTGAATGAAGGGGAGAATTTGTATGAACAGAACTGAATTGAAAAGTATGGCAAAAGCGGCTATCAAGGGCAAAATCGGCATTTTATTTATTATTTCCTTGATCATATCAGTTGTTTCCGGTTTGGCCGCTTTGGTATTGGGTTTCATTCCGGTTGTTGGACCGATCGCATCGGTTGTTATTGTTTCACCTGCATTTGCTCTTAGTATGGTGAGAGTGTATCTGAACGTCGCAAACGGAAATAAACCTGAAGCAAAGGATGCGTTTTGCGGGTTTGATGATTTTTGGTCGGCATTTAAAGTTTGTTTTCTTGTTGGTCTATTTACATTCTTATGGTCATTGTTATTTATAATTCCCGGTATCATAAAGAGCTATTCTTATAGAATGGCAATGTATGTATTAGCTGAGAATAAAGGAAAATCAGCGCTTGCGTGCATAAATGAGTCCAAAGAAATAACAAAAGGCTACAAAGCGGATCTTTTCGTATTGGATCTTTCGTTTATTGGTTGGTCTTTGCTTTGCTGTGTAACATTTGGTATTGCACTGATTTGGGTAATGCCATACATACAGACTACTTATGTCAATGCATACAATAGTTTAAAAAAACCTACATTGAATGATGTTGAGGTGGACCAACAGGTTGTAGAATAGGTGAAAACGCCTGTGGATGCGTTTTGTTTGATAAAGAATAGCATCTATTTTGTACAGTGTATTAAAACATCGACAAGTTTGACTTGTCGATGTTTTAACTATTGAACGAGGGCGACAAATTTGAATGGGTATTTCTATGATTCGGCAAGAAACGGAAAGTGATCAAATGAATGCGTTTAAGACATATCATCCGATTGTTAATTTTGTATATTTCATATTTGTAATTGGATTTTCATGCGTGTTTATGAATCCTGTGTGCCTTTGTATTTCTCTTTTTTGTGCTTTTACATATTCCGTAATGCTGAAAGGGAAAAAGGCGGTGCAAACGAATCTGATTTATATGATACCGACAATGCTGTTCGCGGCACTGATGAATCCGGCATTTAATCATGAGGGGATCACAATCATTGCATACTTTCCGAGCGGCAATCCTCTTACTTTAGAGTCCGTTGCATACGGAATTGCCGCTGCAATCATGATTGTAACCGTAATATGTTGGTTTTCCTGTTATACCGATATTATGACAAGCGATAAATTTATCTATCTATTTGGCAGAGTTCTTCCGTCGTTGTCACTGATTCTTTCCATGACGCTGCGATATGTACCGAGATTTTCTGCCCAACTCAAGACGGTAGCAAATGCCCAACGATGTATGGGACGAGATATATCAAACGGTAGTATAGTGCAAAGGGCAAAACACGGACTGTCCATTCTTTCCGTCATGACAACATGGGCGCTGGAAAATGCGATAGAAACTGCAGACAGTATGAAATCCAGAGGATATGGGTATCCCGGAAGGACGGCATTTTCAATCTTTCCCTTTAATAAAAGAGATAAAAAAGCACTTTTATGTATCATGATACTGGGCCTATATACCCTTGCAGGGAAATTAGTGGGCGCAATGCATTTTAGATTTTTCCCTTCTATGCAAATCAATGCATTTTCAATATTCGGGCTGAGTGTTTTGATTGCGTACATTGCACTGTGTATATATCCGATTGTGATTGAATTACGGGAGGTGAGAAAATGGGAAGCTATCAAATTGAAAATTTGAGTTTTACATATCCGAACAGAGAAAACAAAGCTGTTAACGATATTTCTTTTGCCATAAATCAAGGCGAGTTTATCACGCTTTGCGGTCAATCAGGTTGCGGAAAGACAACCTTACTTCGGCTTCTCAAAACCTCTCTTGCGCCCTATGGAACCTTAAGCGGAAGCATATATTTTGACGGAAAGATTTTATCCGAAATCCATGCAAAGGAACAAGCTGCAAAAATCGGATTTGTGATGCAAAGCCCGGATAATCAGATTGTGACAGATAAGGTGTGGCATGAATTGGCGTTTGGATTGGAAAGCTTAGGCTATTCCACGCCGGAAATCCGGACCAGGGTAGCAGAAATGGCGTCCTTCTTTGGCATGCAGACTTGGTTCCACAAAAAGATAACAGAGCTGTCAGGCGGACAAAAACAGCTTCTGAATCTGGCCTCTGTGATGGTTATGCAGCCGACTGTGATTCTACTGGACGAGCCTACAAGCCAGATTGATCCCATTGCGGCACAAGAATTTTTCAATACATTGGAAAAAATCAATCGTGAGCTGGGAATAACGGTTATTGTATCAGAACATCGTCTTGAAGAGGCTTTTCCAATATCCGACAGGGTAATGGTTATGGATAACGGAAGGCTGATTGCCAATGATACGCCCCAAAAAGTCGGTGCAATATTGCAATCCAAAAATCATGCTATGTATGCGGCACTTCCCACACCCATGCGTGTTTACGGTGCGATAGAGAATCATTCTGCCTATCCGCTCACTGTCCGCGATGGAAAAGCATGGCTTGCAAAGTATGCCGAAAGCCATATACTGCATACCGATGTGATACCGAAAGCAGATCATCATAGTGCAGACGCAAAAACGATCATTGAAGTAAAAGACGCATATTTTAGATATGAAAAAGATTTGCCCGATGTGATAAAAGGTTTACATATAAAAATCAATAAGGGAGAACTGTTTGCAATTGTCGGTGGAAACGGTACAGGTAAAACCACAACACTGTCACTGATTTCCGGACTGATAAAGCCGTATCGGGGTGAAATACGAATTTACGGCGAAAATATTGCAAAGGTTAAAAATTTATATACTGGTATTTTTGGGGTTCTTCCTCAAAATCCCCAAACCGTGTTTGTAAAAAAGACGGTTTATCTGGATCTTATGGAAATACTGTCAGAAAGAAAAATACCAAAAGAAGAAAAAGAAAACAAAGTCAAAAAGATTGCCGCGCTTTGCAGAATTGAAAATTTGCTTGACAGTCACCCGTATGATTTGTCGGGCGGAGAGCAGCAGCGTGCCGCACTGGCCAAAGTGCTTTTAATGTCGCCCCGAATTCTTCTGCTTGACGAGCCGACAAAGGGGCTTGATGCACATTTTAAACAGATTTTTGCAGACATTATCCGTAATTTAAAAACAAACGGCGTCACAATTGTGATGGTATCACACGATATAGAGTTTTGTGCCGAATATGCAGATAGATGTGCGATGTTTTTTGACGGGAACATTACATCTGTTGGTGATCCGAGAGCGTTTTTCTCAGGGAAAAATTTTTATACCACGTCAGCAAACAGAATGGCACGAGCAAGACTTCCCGAAGCAGTTTTGGCAGAGGATATCATCCTTGCCTGCGGCGGCGTGGTGCCCAAAAAAACACATACTTTGCCATCGCAAATGACTTTGCCTAAAAATGAGGAGGAAAAAAGACCGCAACAGAAGAAAAAGACATCGCTTAGAATGGTTTTGGGAAGTGTATTTGTATTACTATTTATCCTGACCTGCATGCTTCAGATTGCAGATACAACGCCATTTGCCATACATCTTGATACAAGCATATTGCAACTGATATATATTGCCGAAATGGCAGGTGTATTGGGTTGCTTCATCCCGCAAAAGGGATTTAGCATCGATTCTTTCGGTCAACCGCAGACAAAACGCAAGCTGTCCAAACGAACGGTTGCGGCAGCACTCTTTATCCTGCTTGCCATACCGCTTACGATTTATATCGGGATTTTTTATTTGCAAGACAGAAAGTATTATTTTATAAGCATGCTTATCCTACTTGAAACAATGCTCCCATTTTGTATGGCTTTTGAAGCCAGACGGCCAAAAGCCAGAGAATTGGTCATAATCAGTGTCTTGTGCGCCATTGCGGTTGCGGGCAGAACAGCTTTCTTTATGATTCCGCAGTTTAAGCCTGTTGTGGCACTCATAATCATTGCCGGCGTTTGTTTTGGAGGAGAAACGGGGTTTTTGGTAGGTGCAGTAACAGGCTTTGTTTCCAATTTCTTTTTCGGACAAGGGCCTTGGACGCCATGGCATATGTTCGCTTTTGGGATCATAGGATTGATTGCAGGGATCCTGTTTCAAAAAGGATTATTACGAAAGACAAAAGCATCCCTGTGTGTTTTCGGTGCTGTTGTTACTTTTGTGATTTACGGCGGCATTATGAATGCATCCACAGTGATGATGCTGCAGGATAAGCTGAATTTTGCAATGATGAAAGCCGCTTATATAGCAGGCGCGCCCTTTGATTTGGTGCACGCCGCTTCCACGGCATTTTTCCTTTGGTTCATCGCAGGCCCGATGATTGAAAAACTGGATAGAATTAAAGTGAAGTATGGATGGATGGAAAGGGAATCCAAACAAGCAGACGAGGAGATAACGAACGGATCAAATGTATGACAAAAATGGTTGTTGGCAAAATTTATTTTGCATGCTTAGATATATGCTCCTTAATTTTCGCAAAGCTTACATCACTGATGTCATGCTCAATTTTACAGCTATCTGCATATGCAGTTTCTTTATCAACGCCCAAAGTCATTAAAGCCTTTGCAATCATCTGATGGCGTTCGTACATTCGTTCTGCAATTTCCTGCCCTTTTGCGGTCAAGGTAATACTGCCGCCAGTATCCACACTGACGTATCCCTCTTCACGGAAATTTTTCATAGCAACCGAAACACTCGGCTTTGTAAAGTTAAGGAAATTTGCCACATCAATACTGCGTACACAGCCTTTTTTTGATTTTAGAATTAAAATGGCTTCAAGGTAATTCTCCGCGGACTCTTGTATTCTCATAATACCGGTACTCCCTATAAGTTTAATGTTATTCAAAAAGCAGGGTTTGGTTCATCCGTTTAGATTGCATACACCTACCTACATATTATATCATATTATGTTAGTTTTGTCAAACCGAATCATTTTATAGTCATTCTATACGATCACTCAATCATTCAATAATAACTAACAGGTATAATGCAAAATAAAGCAATGGAAATTATTTTTAAAAAATGTATTGACAAATGAGGTTAGTTATGTTAAACTAACTAAGGTTGGTTAGTGAAAACTAACCATTTATTTAAGATTCACGGTTAGCTCAGGCTAACAGAATGGAGGTTACATATGATGCCGCTGTCGCTTGCATATGTGGGAGAAGAAAACACAATTCAAAAACTCGGAGGAAATCCGGAAGTAAACAAACACCTTAAAAATCTCGGCTTTGTTGTGGGTGGAACTGTCAAGGTCATCAGTACATTAGGGGGGAATGTCATTGTAAATGTTAAAGAGGCACGGGTTGCTATCAGCGAAGAGATGGCACGAAAAATTATGGTCTAAAAAATCTAAATATTTTCAAGGAGAAAAAACTATGAAGACATTAAGACAAGCAAAAATCGGTGACACGGTCAAGGTTGTCAAGCTTCACGGCGAGGGTGCCGTAAAACGCAGAATTATGGATATGGGTATTACAAAAGGAACGGATGTACATATCCGTAAAGTAGCGCCATTGGGAGATCCAATTGAGGTTACGGTTCGTGGATACGAATTGTCCCTTCGTAAGGCAGATGCCGAAATGATAGAAGTCGGATAAAATTTTTTAATATTAGGTTAGTTGCAACTAATACGAAAGTGAGGAATTAGGAATGAATTTGAGAATTGCCCTTGCGGGTAACCCGAACAGCGGTAAAACCACTTTGTTTAATGCGCTTACCGGCTCTAACCAGTTTGTCGGAAACTGGCCTGGCGTTACGGTTGAAAAAAAGGAAGGAAAGCTGAAAAAATATGACGGAGTAACAATTACTGACCTCCCCGGTATTTACTCTTTATCTCCATACACATTAGAGGAGGTTGTCGCAAGAAATTATCTTATCGGCGAAAGACCTGATGCAATATTAAATATTATAGATGGTACAAACCTTGAGAGAAACCTCTATCTTACCACACAGCTTACCGAGCTAGGGATTCCGGTTGTAATAGCTATCAATATGATGGATATTGTAAGAAAGAACGGCGATAAGATCAATATTGCAGAGCTGTGTCGTGCGCTTGGATGTAAAATCGTTGAAATTTCTGCCCTAAAGGGAACGGGAATACAGGAGGCTGCCCAAGCGGCGATTGATGCGGCAAAGAACGGGAAGACAGTGCCTATGCACACATTTTCAGGTACTGTCGAACACGCAATTGCTCATATTGAAGAAGCTGTACTCCAGGATATGCCCGAAGAACAACAGAGATGGTATGCAATTAAAATTTTTGAGCGTGATGATAAAGCGATGGAAGGCCTTAATATTTCAGAGGCAACAACGTCTCATATTGAAGCGGACATAGCTGCTGCAGAAAAAGAGCTTGATGATGATGCGGAGAGTATCATCACAAACGAAAGATATATTTATATTTCACAGCTTATGAAAGGCTGTTATAAAAAGAAAAATGTTGGACAATTATCTAATTCCGATAAGATTGACAAGGTAGTCACAAACAGATGGCTTGGACTTCCGATTTTTGCACTTGTTATGTTTCTTGTTTATTACATATCCATGGTATCTGTCGGTAAAGCGTCAACTGATTGGGCAAATGACGGACTATTCGGTGACGGCTGGCATTTGTTCGGAATAGGCACTTCTGCTTACACTGAGGTCGCTGACGAATTTGGTGAAGCATCTCAGGTTGTGAATGGTTATACTGAATATGCGGCAGATAATGGCATTGATACTGAAGAAGTTGAAGCGGCACTTGATGCAGAATCAGAAGATTTTGATGCCGATACGGCACTTTCTGCATTGACAGCTTTTAGTGTGTCTGCAAAAGGAATTGATGAGGCAACTTATACAATTGTCGATGAGGAAACAATGGTAGATGAGGAGGTTACATCATCTTATGATGATTTGCTTGCATCAATAGATATTTACGAAAAATATGGATGTACTGCTCCCGATCCTGCCGATTATGGTGTATGGGTTCCGGGTATTCCTGTTCTTGTCGAAAGTCTTTTAAGTGCAGTAAACTGTGCCGATTGGCTTTCGGGACTTATATTAGACGGTATTGTAGCCGGTGTCGGAGCAGTTCTTGGTTTTGTACCGCAGATGCTTGTATTGTTCTTACTTCTTGCATGCTTGGAGGCTTGCGGATATATGGCACGTATTGCCTTCGTATTAGACAGAATCTTCAGAAAATTCGGTCTTTCGGGGAAATCCTTTATCCCAATGCTTGTAGGGACCGGTTGCGGTATTCCGGGTGTTATGGCATCAAGAACGATTGAAAATGACCGTGACAGAAAAATGACAATTATGACAACTACATTTATTCCTTGCGGTGCAAAAGTCCCGTTTATAGCAATGATTGCAGGTGCTGTCTTCGAAGGCTCTGCATGGGTGGCAACATCAGCATATTTTGTAGGTATAGCGGCGATTGTCTTATCAGGAATAATCCTTAAAAAGACAAGACCGTTTGCGGGCGATCCTGCTCCGTTTGTTATGGAGCTGCCAAGCTATCATGTGCCAACAGTATCCAATGTGCTTCGCAGTATGTGGGAGCGTGGCTGGTCATTTATTAAGAAGGCAGGAACAATCATTCTTCTTTCTACGATTGTTATTTGGTTTGCAACATATTTTGGCTTTGTGGACGGAACGTTCGCAATGCTTACAGATGAACAGTTAGATTCGAGTATATTGGCGGGTATCGGAAATGCAATCGCATGGATATTTGCACCTCTCGGCTGGGGGAATTGGCAAGCGACGGTTGCATCGATCACAGGACTTGTAGCAAAGGAGAATATTGTTGGAACTATGGGTATTCTTTACGGGGGTGCAGGAACTGTGTACTCAAACCTTGCAGAGGCTTTCACACAGGTGTCGGGATATGCATTCCTTGTGTTCAATCTCTTGTGCGCTCCTTGCTTTGCGGCAATCGGTGCAATCAGGCGTGAAATGAACAATGCGAAATGGACTTGGTTTGCAATCGGTTATCAGTGTGTATTTGCTTATATGGTAGCGCTTATGGTAAATCAGTTCGGATTGTTGTTTATAGGCAATGTGAATGGAATTGGTTTGATTTTTGCAATTGCTGTACTTGTATGTATGATATATATGCTGTTTAAGCCTTACAAAGAATCGAATAAGCTTACGACTAAGATCAGTATGAAAGCGTAAATAGCCAAACAAAGTAACTGCGGCGGATTTACTGCCGCAGTTACTTTAAAACATGAATATATTACCGGACGAAAAGGAGGCGCTTTATGATGACATGGTTACTTCATAATATTTCTTCAATTATTATATGTGTGGTTCTTATAGCTGTTATTGCATCGATTATAGCTTACATTGTCAGAAATAAAAGACAGGGGAAAACCTCTTGCGGATGCGGATGCAAAAGCTGTGCATTGCGAGATTCCTGCCACGGCAAAAAGATATAATTGAATTGGCAGGCGGTATGCTTGCCGCTACATCTGGAAAAACAAAATAGGTTTGCGCATTATTTTTTTAAAAACCATTTTTATAGTCGTACGGCGTCTTGCCTACATATTTTTAAAATACCTTATAAATAGAATAAAAGCAAATTTTAAAGAGGTTTTTTATGCGGAAAACAAGGAGTTTGGTTCCTATTGCTCTATTTCTTGTCTTTTTGTGTTCTTTGGTTGTCATGCCTGCACAGGCAGCAGAAACTTGGGCACAAGGGTTCGAAAGCTGGAATGAAGGGCTTCCGAATGGAATGGCTATGCAAAACGGAGAAAGTATTGCGTGCGTTTAAAAAACTTACGCACTTTTTTATTTCTTTACAAACAAAGAAAAAGGTGGTATAATTATATCCAGTATAGACTTTGTAGACTGGGTGCAGGAATCTGAGGGAGGAAATACATAAGGTTGTTGACCGGGATTCTTGCCGTTTTCTCCATCATGCAGAGGCATCCTGTCGTATCTAAACGACCAAAGGCTGTAGTGACAGAAAGAGAAGGAAAAAGAGAGGAGATTGCTAAAATGGATACAGTGAAAATTGGGATTGTAGGCGTAGGGAATATGGGGTTTGGCCATATGCGCGGCATATGGGAAGGAAAAGAGGGGCTGACTTTAACTGCAGTATGTGATATAGATGAAAAAAGACTGGAGGCAGCAAAGGGAGTTGCAGGGGATGCAATTGCCTATTATACGGATTACAAGGCAATGCTTGCCTCCGGCCTGATAGAGGCAGTTTTAGTCGCGGTACCGCATTATAGTCATGTGCAAATAGCGGTGGATGCTTTTGAAAAAGGGCTGCATGTTTTATGCGAGAAGCCTGCCGGCGTTTATACAAAAGATGTGCGGCGGATGAACGAAGCTGCCAAAAAATCCGGCAAGGTTTTCAGCATGATGTATAACCAGCGTACCAATCCGGTGTATAAAAAAGTACGGGATTTGGTACAAAGCGGAGAACTGGGTGACTTAAAACGCACAAGCTGGATTATTACAAATTGGTACCGGCCCCAGGCATACCATGATTCCAGCACATGGCGTTCCACCTGGAGCGGAGAGGGCGGCGGCGCACTGATTAACCAATGCCCCCATCAGATTGATCTTATGCAGTGGATTTGCGGCATGCCTGTTTCCGTTTCCGCACATGTGAAATTCGGCAGTTATTACAATATTGAGGTAGAAGATGATGTAACGGCATATTTTAGCTATGCAAACGGCGCGACAGGTACCTTTATTACATCTACAGGGGAATGGCCGGGTACAAACCGCTTTGAAATTGCAGGGACAATGGGGAGAATTGTGGTCGAAAATAACTGCATTCAATTTTCTCGGCTCCGCGAGGATGAGCGAGAGTTTAATAAAAAGAATACGAGTCCCTTTGGAAAACCGGAGGTTTGGGAGTGCAAAGTTGACGCACCGGGCGAAAATCCAGCGCATGGCGGCATTCGGAAGAACTTTGCCAATGCAATTTTAAAAGGAGAACAATTAATCGCACCCGGCGAAGAGGGCATTCGCGGGCTGACTGTTTCCAATGCCATTCATATGTCTGCATGGCTGGGCAAAGAGATTGCGTTGCCACTGGATGAGGATATGTACTACAATCTCTTACAAGAAAAAATACAAAAATCCACTTTTAAAAAGAATGCAGCAACCGGCGTGGTATCTGATTTGAAAGGAACCTATTAAATCTTTTCGGCTGTGTTAGGAAATTGTATATCGAAGGCGTAAAGATGAATCCCCTTAGAGTAGATGATTGCAATGCTTCTCTAAGGGGATTCTCTATATCCTCCCGAATAGATTATGTTTACATTTAGGTCTCAGAATCTGCCTGCGGAGATCAATCACCTGGTGGTAGCGTGGGGTATAGGCGTTCATCAAGATCATATCATCCTTTTCGCCATCATATGCCCTGTGCAAGGTGGTCTCGTACAGTTTCATGGGTACGTCGCTGTCAAATTCAATGATTTCTTCATACTGGCGGGCCCCTCCAAAATCATGGCACCGAGGGATGCAAACACGGTGGAAACGACGCTTTTGCATGCACCTTGCGATTAGAGGACAGCTTACTCCCCATGTATCAGCAATTTGTAGCAAAGCTTGACGGCAAGGCGGAGCATGTGGTGGATCTGAAATCAATAAGGAAATGTATCAAAGCGCATTGTGAACTGACCCCGGCCTATTTTTGGCCTGACTATGTATGTCGATTCACAATGCGCAATTTTTCTTACGCCTTTTACATGTATGCGCTATTCAAACAGCGGTGTTGAAAAATATCTTTCTGCTGTATCAGGAAGAATGGTTACAACCGTTTTTCCTTTACCGAGCTTTTCTGCGAGTTTTATGGCGGCAGCAACATTTGTGCCTGCCGAGATTCCGCACATAAGGCCTTCTTTTTTGGCAAGATCCTTAGATGTCCGAATGGCTTCTTCGTCTGTTACAATATAGATTTCATCATAGATATTTTGGTTTAGGTTTTCCGGAATCAAACCATCACCAATTCCCATTTGCAAATGCGTACCCACTGTGCCGCCGGCTAAAACAGCGGCATTTTCAGGTTCGACAGCCCAGATTTCAATGGAGGGATTGAGAGCTTTTAAGGTTTCCCCTATACCGCTGATTGTGCCGCCCGTGCCTATGCCGGAACAAAAGCCGTGAATCGGGCCGGCAACCTGCTCTAAAATTTCCTGCCCGGTATGGTATTTGTGCACAAGCGGATTGTTGGGGTTTGTAAACTGCTGCGGAATATATACATTCTGGTTTTCTTCCTTAATTTTCAAAGCAGTTTTTAAGCATTCATCAATGCATTTTCCAATATCTCCATCATCATGCACAAGACGAACCTCAGCCCCATAGTGTTCCACAAGCTTTCTGCGCTCCACACTTACGGAATCGGGCATAACAATAATGGTCTTATATCCATATACGGCGCCCACAAGCGCAAGGCCAATGCCTTGGTTGCCGCTCGTAGGCTCTACGATAATTGTATTATCGTTTATGAGTCCTTCTTCTTTTGCACAAAGAATCATGTTGTACGCCGTTCTTGTTTTGATAGAACCGCCAACATTCAACCCTTCAAATTTCACAAGGATTTGCGCACTGCCTTCCGGCACCATCCGGTTGAGCCTCACAAGGGGCGTGTTGCCCATTGCTTCAAAAATATTATTACAAATCATATTATTCACCCTTCTATTTATTTTAGCATATACTGGACGACAAATCAATGAAAATATGAAAATGTTGTAAATTCGGACGAGACGTCGAATGCGGGCAGGGTTTTTGATGCTTTATATATGCTATATATCTATATCAAACAAGGCGAAGAAATAGAACAGCAAGACAAACGAACCAGCAAGAAATAACCGCCTTTTTATCATCACATGGGAAATTACAATATTTTACCCCAAAAAGCATTTCTGTCTCTTAACATGACTCTGGATTTGCCAGCACCGTGCAAAAGGTCCTTTCATAGATATATGGCGCGCAACGATCGATAATGAACGCAGTGTGAACAATCGATGGGAGTTTTGTGCGTATTCCAAGCATTGCGATATGCTGGAAACAAAATGGTATGATTGGCACATAGTAGGCAATGTTATCAGGGTAAAGGGCGCATGACAGAGCCTTGTTATAGATTCCCTGTAATTTAAATAAAAAAATGCGGAAACATTGCTTTTTTACTGTTGTTTTGCTATAATGAATGACAGTGGGGTTTATAACGATGTGAGGAGAGAAAAATGGAAATCTACTGTAGCCAAATTTTAGCCTTTTCGGATTTGTATGGGATAGAGCTGATAGAGGCGGGACGGCGAAAGCGAATAGGCAGGTATCGAATGCATGCAGACAAGGCTCGATGTCTTGTAGCCGGCTTGCTTCTTCGGTTTGTGCTGGGGGACAAGGTGGCAAATATCTGCACCAATGCATACGGCAAACCATATTTACCCGGGGAAACCATAGAATTTAATCTTTCCCATTCGGAAGACTATGTGGTCATTGCTGTCGATGATCATCCGGTGGGGATTGATATAGAAAAGGTGCGTAAGCTCCCCATGGCAGTTGCAAAGCGATGCTGTCAGGAGGAAGAATTGCAGTGGCTTTCTGCGCAGACGGACCTATCTTCGGCATTTTACCAACTATGGACAGGAAAAGAGAGCATTGTGAAGGCTGTAGGATGCGGTTTATTCCTTTCTCCCCAAAGCTTTTCCATTTTGCCCATGGAGGCAAGTTCACATCGCGTGGCAGATCGAGATTGGTATCTACATTGGTACCCTTTCGAAAACTATCAGCTTTGCACCGCTTCCGTTGGCAACAAACCGGTAAATTTAAGAGTCTTGACAAAAGAAGAGCTGACAATGTAAAAAGAGTTTTATAGCGATGACTATAAAACCCAGCGTGTCGACTTTATCGACACGCTGGTCAGAGGTTGAAAAACGAAGGTATATTTTGCGAATGTAAATTCGTCGGCGTACGATGGTACGGTAGAGTTTGCATTCGTAAAAAACAAGAAACCGCAAGGGAAATTCGACGTTTTCCTTGCGGTTTTAACATTTTGATATGCGCTGCGCTGAAGGACACAAAAGTCAACTTTTTAAATGCAATATATACTTTGCTTGTGGTAGACCGAGTTTTTCGACAGTCTGAGTTTTATAGCGATGACTATAAAACTCTTTTTCTAAAAGTTTCGTATTTTTTTGGGAATTGACTTTTTTGGTAATTTGGTATATACTAATAACAAGAATAAAAGAAAGGAAGAAAGAACATGAACATTACAAAGGATATTCGATATATTGGCGTAAACGACCATACGATTGACCTTTTCGAAGGGCAATACGTTGTAGAAAATGGAATGGCATATAATTCATATGCGATACTGGATGAAAAAACAGCTGTTTTGGATACCGTTGACGCGCATTTTTCGCATCAATGGCTGGATAATATTCAACAAGTCTTTGGAAAAATGCAGCCGGATTATTTAATTATTCAACATATGGAGCCGGACCATTCAGCGAACATCACACATTTTATGAAGATATATCAGAACACAAAAATTGTTGCGACAGCAAAAGCATTTACCATGATGGGGCAATTTTTCGGAACAGAGTATGCGGACAGACGTATTGTGGTGAGTGACGGAGATACCTTGTCTTTAGGCAAGCACAACCTCACATTTATGACCGCACCCATGGTACACTGGCCTGAAGTCATCGTGACCTATGACAGCGCAGATAAAGTGCTCTTCTCAGCAGACGGATTCGGAAAGTTTGGTGCAACCGATGTCGAAGAAGATTGGGCATGCGAAGCACGAAGATATTATTTTGGTATCGTCGGCAAATATGGTGCGCAGGTACAAGCACTTCTGAAAAAAGCCGCATCGCTGGATATAGAAATCATTTGTCCGCTGCACGGACCTGTACTGACAGAGAATTTAGGGTACTACATCGATTTATATAACACATGGTCATCATACGGCGTTGAAACAGAAGGCATTTTGATTTGTTATACCTCTGTTTACGGCAATACGAAAAAAGCAGTGGATATTTTAGCGGATAAATTCCGTGCAAAGGGATGCCCGAAAGTGGTTGTAAACGATTTGGCGAGATGTGATATGGCAGAAGCGGTGGAAGATGCTTTCCGCTATGGAAAGCTTGTTCTTGCAACCACTACGTATAATGCAGAGATTTTTCCGTTTATGAGAGAGTTTATCCATCATTTGGTGGAAAGAGGATATAAAAATAGAACCATCGGCTTAATTGAAAATGGTTCTTGGGCACCTATGGCAGTAAAAACAATGAAAAACATGTTGGAAGGCTGCAAAAATATTCATTTTACCGATACCTCTGTAACGATTCGGTCGGCATTAAATGACGACAGCAAAGCGGCACTGGATGCACTTTCCGACGAGCTTTGCCGTGAATATGTGGCACAGCAGGGCGAAACAGCAGATAAAAATGATTTGACGGCGCTTTTCAATATTGGATATGGTCTGTATGTTGTAACAACAAACGATGGCACGAAAGATAACGGCCTTATAGTGAATACGGTGACACAGGTTACAAGTACCCCAAACAGAATTGCGGTGACGATTAACAAGGAGAATTATTCTTGTCATACCATTCTCAAAACAGGCATTATGAATATCAACTGTCTGTCTGTTGAGGCACCGTTTAGTGTGTTTGAGCGATTTGGCTTTGTCAGTGGAAGAAACGTGAATAAATTTAAAGATTGTCAGCCGCTTAAATCTGACAATGGTCTTGTATTTTTACCCAGATATATCAATTCATTCATGTCGCTTAAGGTAGAAAATTCTGTCGATTTAGGAACACATATTATGTTTATATGCGCCATTACAGAGGCAAGAGTGATGTCCGATGCCGAGACAATGACATACACATATTATCAGAAAAACGTAAAGCCGAAACCGAAGACAGAGGGGAAAAAGGGTTTTGTTTGCAAAATATGCGGATATGTGCATGAAGAGGATACATTGCCGGACGATTTTATTTGTCCGCTATGCAAGCATGGTGCTGCTGATTTTGAGCCGATTCAATAATGGTGCATTGAAAAAATGGCGCGAATACAGAAAGAGGTTTATACATGGAAAAAGTTACACCAATGATGCAACAGTATTTGGAGATAAAAGAGCAGTGCAAAGATGCTATCCTCTTTTTTCGGTTGGGTGACTTCTATGAGATGTTCTTTGAGGATGCAAAGGTGGCATCCGGGGTGCTGGAAATTGCACTGACAGGGAAAAGCTGTGGACTTGAGGAGCGTGCACCGATGTGCGGCGTGCCTTTTCATAGCGCAGACAGCTACATAGCCCGCTTGGTGGAAAAAGGGTATCGGGTAGCGATATGTGAACAAGCGGAGGATCCCAAAAGTGCAAAGGGTCTTGTGCGCCGCGAAATTGTGCGTGTGGTTACGCCGGGTACGATTTTGGACGAAGGTGTGCTTGCCAGCCGAAAAACCAATTATATGTGCGCCGCTATTATGGAAGGAAACGAAAGTGCAGTTGTATTCTGTGAGGCTTCTACGGGGCAAATGATGGCAACGCATTTTGACGAAGACAGTGGCGGTAGCCTTCTTGCGGCAGAACTGATGCGTATGATGCCGGTGGAGGTTATCTATAATCTGCCGGTGCATCGCACAGAAGCTTTGATGCAGGTGCTCGAAAAATGTGGCGCGATGAAAGTGCTTTACAATGATATGTATTTTGCGGAAGAGTATGCCAAAGCAGCGGTTGTGGACCACTTCGGACCGGAAAAGGAAGAGATGCCTCCCTTGGTGGTTCGGGCAGTAGGCGGTCTTTTATCCTATTTGGCACAGCTGCAAAAGCTAAAGCCAATGCATATTACCGATATAAACCTATATACATCTGCTCAGTTTATGGAACTGGATGCTACGGCAACAGCAAATTTAGAGCTTTGCAATGCCATGTATGATAAAGGCAAAAAGGGTTCTCTTTTATGGGTGCTTGACCGCTGTAAAACCGGTATGGGTGCGCGCACGATGCGCAGTTGGCTGATTCGGCCGCTTTTAAGTGTAACCCAGATTACGGCAAGGCATGAAGCGGTGGAAGAATTGATG